>NZ_JAALEH010000121.1:0-3415 GCF_011058195.1 Rhodococcus sp. 14C212
CCCCTCCTCCCTACTGGAGCACCACACGCACGATCTGTGGGCGCACCGGTCCGGGCTGGGCGGGGCAGCCGCCCGCATCCACTGGGCTGCGATTTCGGGAAAACCTCTTATTTCCGGAGCGGGCAGAAATCCCGTCGAGGTGGCTGCCCTGACCGGCTACAGCCTTGCCACCGTGACGCGGACCCTGTCTACCCTCGCCCGCCTGGGCCTGCCCACCCAGGCGAGGACCGATACCCCCGCTCTCCGGGAGCAGCTCGATCGCGCCGCCGACCGGGTCGGGGCCTCCGGTGTCGGGGCGCAGCGGGTCCGCCGCCACCTCCTCGATCGGGAGCTGCACCGGTGGTGGCTCGAAGAGCAGGAATGGCGCTGCCGACGCGGCAAGAAGACCGGCGTACCCCGCACGGTCTCGCTGACCATCGCCCTGCCCATCGACGCGCCGGCTCGGCTGCGGTACGGCCGATTCCCGGTGACCGACACCGGCCGCGCCGACTATCGTGCGGCGCGAGCCGTGGTGACCCGGGTGTGCTCCCCTGGTTGGAATTCCACGACCAATCCAGATCGGCAGGGCGGGAAGGCGGCCTGACACACCCTGGTTCTCCAACCGGACCGAATCAGTATGAGTCGTCCACTCGGGCGATTTGAGCGAGGAGGAGCGCGGCGTGGGGCGGCCGATCCGGCAACTGGAACGGCCGCAACGTCACCGCGGCCTTGACCCAGTCACCATCTCCTGCATGCAGTCGCACCAGATCGCCGGCCTGGGGAACCTCACCGCTCTCGACTCTCCGAGCATTCGCTTGCAGACTCGGCAGATCCTCGGGATGGACGACGGGACCGGTGACATGCGCATACTGCCACTCCACCCACTCCGGAGCCCGGCCGATCCACATCGCGATAATGCCTCGCTGGGCCTCGAACAGCGCGACATGGACATCGGCACCTAACAATCCTTCACGCAGTCCGAGAGCAGCCAACGATGGCATTGACGGCGGATACACGTCGGACACGTCGTGATACAGCACCCGGACACCGGATCCGTCTTCCATGGGGCGTAAGACGACCTGCCACTGCATCGCATGGCCGTGGTCGTGCCGAACCGAGAACCACGTGCTCAGCACTCCCCCGGACCGCGGATTGAGCACCAGATCCAGGAATTCGGTCTCGTGCTCGAAGCAGATCGCGCGGTTGATGTAGTCGGCAGGGGTCGCGGTGGGAAGCCAATCTTCGAGCAACGTACCGGACATCGCCCCCGACTCCCACGTCTGATAGATCAACATTTCCTCGACCATCCAGGCCACACCTGAGGTCAGACGCCGCGTTCCCAGCTCCTCCCCCGGCTCTCCCACCCACAGATGGATGCCGTGCACATCGCCGAACGGGCCGATGATCGGCCAGGCATAGAACCGCCACGACTGCCGCATCTTCTTCGACGACAGCACCCGATCGAACGGTTTACGGACTTCCCGGACGTACTCCACGATCGGCTCCACCGGGATGTCCGGTGCGGGCGAGACCTTCCGGCGGAGCGAAGTCATCTCCTTCACTTCACCATCCGAGGCCACCAGCGTCGCAACACCCTCCACGAGCGTTTCGATCAAATGCCATGAACCCATCGAAGACCCCCCTCTGTCTCGACCTGATCTCGATGCGGGGAGGCAGTGTAGCGAAAACCGACTGTTCGACCGTTAAGCGGGATCGATGGTCACGCTCGGACGTGTAGCGCCAAGTGCAAGCGCTCGGGTCGGATCGTCAGCAACTCGGCCACCGACAGTTCATAGCCCGGCACGGGCGCGACCTCGAAACGGGTGAGGATCTCCGCCAGCGCCAGGACCGCCTCGTGCAATGCGAACTGCCGGCCGATGCAGGCCCGAGCCCCTACCCCGAACGGTTTGTAGGCGTGGGCCGGGCGGGCACGCACGGCCGCAGGCAGGAACCGGTCCGGGTCGAAGGTCTCGGTGTCCTCGCCCCACAACGTCGGATCGCGGTGCAACGCCAGCAACACCACCAGGACCGTCTGGCCCTTGCGCACCGGGTAGCCGGCCAGCGTCGTGTCCGTGCGGGCCTTCCGGAAGAACGCCGGGCCGGACGGCCACAGCCGCAGTGTCTCGTCGACGAGGCGGCGCACATAGCGCAGCTTCGCCACCTGTTCGAACCGGAGCGGGCTGTTGCCGTCGCGCACCTGGGCTATTTCCGTCCGTGCGCGCTCGGCCATCTCGGGATGCAGCGACAGGTAGTGCAGTGCGAACGACAGCAGGCCTGCTGTCGTCTCGTGCCCGGCCACCAGGAAGGTCAGCACCTGATTGCGGATGCTCTGATCCGACAGCAGCTCCCCGGTCTCCGGATCCGGGTGCTCCAGCATCCGCTGCAGCAGGTCGTCCTGGCGCGGTGACTGTCCGTGGCGGCGTGCCGAGATCACCTCGTCCACGGTGCGCTGCATTAGCGCAATGTCCTTCGGGTGTCGGCGCAGCGCCTTCCATCCGAAGATCTCCCGGACGATCGGCAGGTCATTCGCCGACTGCGACACGAACGACAGCGCCCGCGTCATCGACTCGACGAACGGATGCCGACCGGCGGAGAACGAGTCGAAGCTGTACCCGAACCCGGTGCGACCGATGACCTCCAACGTCAAGCGATTCGTATCCGAGGAGACGTCCACCGGACCATGGGATGCCTGCTCGGCCCAGTAGCCGCAGAGCCCGTCGACGCACTCGAGCATCACATCGTGATAGCTGCGCATCGAGGATTGGCTGAACGCCGGCATCAGCACGTTGTGCGCCTGCGCCCACGCCGGCTCACTGTTGAACGCGGTGAACAGTCCGTCCCCGGCCAGCTCGCGCAGATTGCTCACCGGTGGGACGACCGCCTTGGCGAACCGGGACTCGTCGAACACCTCCGCGGCCGCGTCCCCGCCCCCGACGACAACCACCTTCTTGCCGGCGATGTCGATCTCGAATACATCCCCGAGCTCGCGTACGAACTGCGCCTCACGCTGTACCGGCCGCCGAGGATCGAGACGCAACACATCTCCCAGCAGGGGCAGCCGCCACGACGGATGCGGCATCGCTTCTCCATGCCCGGTCTCAGCTTCGACGCGGACATCATTTGAGGCTTGCTCCCCCGCAGAAGTCATGACCGGAGTCTGCCGCACCGCTGTGCCGATCGCAGAATCGGTCGGCTGGTATGACGGAGGAAGCGACGGCTACGGCCAAGTCGGGTGAGGGGGTTCGTGGCGGTTCCACCCCGCTGAAGCACTGCCGCTGAACGAACGACGGCTCGCTCAGCGGAGGCGTCACGCTTTACTGTTATAGCGCTACAACGTCGTTGCGCAACGCGCTGGTTGGGCAGAGCCGCTATAGCGCTTGAACGTCGGAGCGTAACGCCGGCAATGCGCCCCGATGGGCGGACATCCCAGTTGTAG
>NZ_JAALEH010000121.1:3515-12401 GCF_011058195.1 Rhodococcus sp. 14C212
CGCCATAACGTCTAAACGTTAGAACGTTGTCACGTCATGCCGTTACCATGGCTGAGCGTTAGAGCGCTACGATCTTGAAGCGTTGCAGAGCTACAACGCTCTGGCGACGGAACGTTGCAGCGTTGGAGCGTTGCTCCGCTACAACGGTGCAGGGAGCGGGCAATGGACTACTACGGGAGTTCTCGGCCGAGCCTTTGGGAAACTGCTGGTCACCCAATGTGTTCAGCAGGCATGAGTTATAGCGCTACAACGTCGTTGCGCAACGCGCTGGTTGGGCAGAGCCGCTATAGCGCTTGAACGTCGGAGCGTAACGCCGGCAATGCGCCCCGATGGGCGGACATCCCAGTTATAGCGCCATAACGTCTAAACGTTAGAACGTTGTCACGTCATGCCGTTACCATGGCTGAGCGTTAGAGCGCTACGATCTTGAAGCGTTGCAGAGCTACAACGCTCTGGCGACGGAACGTTGCAGCGTTGGAACGTTGCTCCGCTACAACGGTGCAACGCTGCAACGGCGTGGCGCTACGGCGTCGCAGCGTTCCGACGCTTAGCGTTCAGAGCGTGGTAGCGCTGCACGCTGCCGCGCCTCAATGCACCGACTCATTGCACCCAGTGCAACCGACGAAAGGCTCCATGCAATGGCCAAAATCATCGTTTGCCACTCCCGGAAGGGAGGGGTGGGAAAAACCACGATGGCGTACGAATTGGCTTACGAGCTGGACGCAGTCCTGGTGGACTTGGAGTACGACGGGGGCGGCGCCACCGGTAAGTGGGGGGATCGGCCTCTCGACCGGGCCCGCATTCCGATCCTCGATGCAATCCGCACCGGCAAGACCCCCAAGCCGTTGAACGGCTTCAAGAAGCCGCGTCTGGTACCCGGGCATCCTGACCTGTACGACCAGGCGCCCAGCGAAGATGCAATGGCGGATGCACTGGTGCAGTGGGCGGGGGAGTGGGACACGGAATGGGTCGTCGTGGACACGCATCCAGGTGCAACAACCCAGGCCCATGGTGCACTGTCCGTTGCAAATGTCGTTCTTGCCCCGACTCCGTTGCGGAAGCTGGATCTCGATGCAACTGAGCAGCTCGTCGACGAACTCGCCGACTACCCCCTGGTCATTTCGCCGACGATGGTGCCGGCAGCACCTCCGGGGACGATGATCGACCGTCTTGCGCGGATGGTTGACGGCACGCCCGTGCAGGTTGCGCCTCCGGTTCCCCATGCCGCCCGGGTTGGCACTCGAACGAAGCGCATTGCAATCACCGCCGAGGAACCACCGGCCAAGCCGTTGCGGGCTTTCGCGGCTGCAATCACCGACACCGCGAAGTTCCTCCAGGAGTACGTCAATGACTAACGGACTCGATGCCTTGCGGCAAAAGAACAAGCGTGCCAGTGGGCGCACCATGCCGCCACCGCGGCACAAGCCCCGGTCGGTTCCGGTGGAGATTCCCACCGATTCCGAGAACCCGACCAATCCCATTGCGCCCCCCGTGCAAGAGATTCGACCGTCTACATCGGACGCTGCGGCCCACTTGGAGCAAGCGGCCGCGCAGACCGTCAACGACCGGGAACCGGCACTCGCGTTGCCTGCCTCCGAGTTGCCGAAGGCGGCGCCTCCAGTGCCTTCCACAGACGTGGACGAGCTAACAAAGTCGACGATCTATCTGGACGCCGAGACCGACCAGTTCCTCGAGGAGGCGATCTATCTCGGGCGGAAGCAAAAACCACGCATTGATTCCCGTAGTGCGATCGTTCGTTTTGCACTTCGTGAGTTGGCCTCTCGCATGTCCACCGAGCAGGTGATTGCCGCGATCCGGGCAGGTGCGCCTGAAACTGGCAACCAAGGAAGACCTCGCCTCTAGCTGCATAGCGTTTCAACGTTCTAGCGCCATAAAGAGGGGGAGCCCCGCTCGACCTGCAATCCAACGGGACTCCGTGACCGGCTACCTCAGCAAAGGAAATTCCGATCATGTATGACCTTAACGTTCGCGCTGCGCAACGTCAGCTACCGTCCGCAAGTGCACGCCGACGATTGCACTCGAAGACCATGGCCCTCGGTGCTGTTGCAGCGATGACGCTCGTGCTTGCAGCGCTGGCGTTCACCCTGTCGTTCGACGCGTTGCGCCAGCTCACCCTGGAAATCGGTGTGCGCCCGGAACTGGCCTGGATGGCGCCGGTGGCGCTCGATGTTGCACAGGCGGCCGCCGCCCTGGCTCTCGTTGCACTGGGGACTGACGACGAGTTCCGCGGTGCCCGTCTGTACTGCAAGGCCCTGGCCACGGGCACGGTCCTGCTCAGCGTGGCGGGCAACGGCTACCACGCCTTCCGCCTGGCCGGGCAGCGGCACGCGCAGGCCGCGGCCGGTGTCGATGTCGGGTACCAGCCGCAACCGGCTGCCATCGCCGCCTGCATTGCGATGATTGTGCCGCTGCTGTTCCTGGCGCTGTTGCATCTGTTCACCACGATCGTGCGGGCGCTGGCCGTCGAACGCGGCCGCTACAACGAGGCGGTGCATCACGCGCACCTGACCGTCCACGAAGAGCAGCACGCGACTGCACACGAGGCGCCTGCGGTGCACGGCCCTGCGGAGGATGCACCCGTCGGGCACGACGTGCAGTACCCCGGTGCACGCGTGCACCACGATGTCGTCCCCGTTGCCGCCGAGCCTGCAACGGTGCAGCCGCAAGGCACCGGGCGCCACGGCGAGGAGGCACCGGGGGAGGCCGTCGTGCAGGCCATGGCCCCGCTCGAGGCATCGCCCGAGCAGAACCTTGCGCCGACGTCCGGTGGCTATCCGCAGACGGTCGACGGCCTACGCGAGTTCCTGGCCGGGTGCACACTGCGCAGTGAGGAGAAGGAGGTCGCGGCGATCCTGCTGGACCGCCCGCAGCTGACCTATGCGCAGGTGGCCACCGAGCTGGAGGACACCCCGTCCCCGTCCACGGTGTGCCGACGCTGGCAGCGCTTCAAGAACGCCGCCTACGCCGAAGGCTTCGAAATCCCGCCGGTGGTGCCGCTTCCGCTTGACGCGATCACCGCACGCGAGGAGCAACTGGTGTCGGTGTGACCAGACCCCGTCCCGGGCCACCGGCTGTGCCGTGGCCGGAGGCAGCTGCCGTCGACCGGTCGGTGGCCAGAGGCGGACCGGGGGCGGGAAAAGCAGTGACGCCGGGACTGTGCTTCCCCCACAGTCCCGGCGTCGCATCCCACCCTAGCAGAGTTATTCGAACATATGTTCCCCTGAGTGGGGGAGTGGTGCGACCATCATGGATGTGACCCGGTACGAGCGAGCACCGACGATCTGCCCCGCCGGACATCGCCTCGCCCCGAACCGGGTCCTCGTCGGCTGGATCCCGTGCGACTGCACCCCCGGCGCCGGCGGCCACCGCACCTGGACGTGCCGCACCTGCGAGGTCACCATCGGCTCACCGCCCCATGTCGGCCCGCCGCGGCCGGGAGTGCGGTGGTCCTGAAAACAGGCGAACGCCCCGGTGCGTTGGGTGCCGGGGCGCTCACCGGGCAGCGTACGACGCCGGTCCGACACCTTGCCGCGGGACGTGAGACGGCGGTGGTGGTTCTGTGTAGTGTCGTCCTTGGTCGCGCACGGTCCCCTCGGACGTGCGGGCCGTGTGCCCCGGCGGTTCACCCCCCGACGCCGGGGCACTGGCCTACCCGGGGGATGCGGCGACATCCCCAGGGTCCGCGTAGGGCGGCTGCCGATGTCACTGTGACGGTCCGGTCCGGTTCTTGTTGGTCCGTACCGAAGGTGTGGTGCTCGACGGTGGGGGAGTGGCCCGCTATCGTTGAGGGTGTCCTGGCGAAGAGTCAGGAAAGTGAGGCCGGGAGCCCGCACGTTTTGCGTGGTCGCCCGGCCTTTGCGCTTGTCTACGGCACCCGAGCCGCGGTGACCAGCGAGTCGCTCGCGCGCCGCAGCTGCCCGCCCGCGGTGTAGGCGTAGGCGATCAGGTCCGCGGCCCACAGCAACTCGTGCGCGTGCGGGTGGTCCACCATTGCCCGGACCGTCGGGGGCGCCCCGATGTGGGCGAGGGCGCCGGTGAGCGCCGCGAGATCCTGCTTGTCCTGGGCACAGGATTCGACCAGGATGCGGCGCGCTCCGAGCTCGGCGCTGTGCACCGCCAACGCGGCCGGCGGCCGGCCTGGGACCTGCCGGTGCGGGCGACCGGCGATCGGCGCGGTGACCAGGAGAGCCTGCCGAATCGGGGGTGTGCGGGCGAAGGCCGCCACGATCCGCCGCCGGTTCTCCGGGCGCTCGTCGCGGCGGTGCAGCCGGCCGGCGGTTGTGCGGCCTCGAGCGTCCGCATCGTCGTGCGCGCCGCAGCCAAATCCTCGGAAGGCACCACCACCGCGCAGATCAAATAGTCCTTCGTCTTCGCCTCGTCGACGAAGATCTCCACGGTCGACCGTCACACCTTCTTCCTCCGGTATCCGGCCCACGGCATTGTCGCCGATCCCGTCGCCGATCACCGCGGCCCCTCCTGCCCCCGCATCCGCCGGTGGTCCGCGACCTACCCGGTCCGGACCGGCTTCCGCCGAGGCCCGCTGCGCCCTGGTGGTTCTGTCGGCACGGCCCCCGCACGGCTCCTACCTGGCCGGAGCCTTCTCGGCGCGCCTACCCGAGAACCTGTGCCGCCCCGGTTACGGTCGCGGCAGCTCGCGAGTTGAGGGGCGAGAGCGCCCCCGGGTCATCGAGGGGGCGCCCGGCATGGAGATGGACGAACAGCTGCACCAGTGGGCGTGGCAGCTGCGTCACGACGGCCGCGACTGGAGTGAGGTCGCCACCGAACTCGGCTGCACCGAAGACCTCGCCCGCGCCATGGCCGACCGGCACCGCCGCGACACCGAAACCCAGGCTCAGGCCGCCCAGTTCTCTCTGTTCGACCTGTAACCCCCGGCCGGATCGGGCCCCCCTCGGGGCGGCCATCCGCGGCGCCCGGCGGGGCCGTAGACGACGTCGGTACGCTCACCGCCGTCCGCAGTGGAACCGGCGTGTGCCGCCCCACCGAAAGGGACCGGGTCCGCGCCGCTCGGAGAACGCCGCGAGTGCTGCCACTCGCTGCGCGGCGCTGCCCGCGCGTGCACGACGCCCAGGTCTTGGATAGAGATCTCCGGGCCGGGCCGGGCCGGGGTGGGACGCCGCGGTGCCGCCGAACGCTGCCCGGTCGGCGGTGCGCAGGATCGTAGCTCCGGCCTGTTCTTCGAGGTCGCGGCCGGCGGACCGCTGCCGCCTCGGCACCGATTCGGGCGTTGTAGCGCTATAACGCGGGAGGGCGGGGTGCCTCCCGGTCGTGCGCGCCACCACGGGATACCGGGATCCCCAACCCCGCTGCACATGTCCTCAGAGGGTGCCCGGTCGTGCAGTCCGGCTGTCGCTGAGGCCGCCCCGCCCCGGGTGAACGAGACCTGCCGCCGGGCCGTCACCGATCGGCACACCCCAGCGGCATCGGCACAGCGCGGGGAAGGGGGGTCGGCCGGCTGCGCCGCCGGCACGAGCACTGCCCGCCCCACGCCGGAGGGAATGCGGGGGCGGCCGGGCGGGTGCGCACGGGCCTCTGCGACCGCGCTCCCGCTGCGCGCACCGGCGCGCTCCGCCGACAGGGGTGTCGTCGACCTCGGGCGCGGTCCTCGGTGCGCCTGCGGCGCACGCCGAATCGAGCTCCGCTGCGCTCCGCCCTGTCCAAGAGCCTGATTTGCCCTTCTGGCCTTCCGATTTTGACCGGCGGTCCGCTGCGCGCAACCCCTGGGCGCTGCGCGGCCTACGGCCCGGAAAATCCTCTCCTCCGCTGCGCTCCGGCGAGATTTTTCCGTCCCAGAAGTTGCACTCCACGGCCCTCATGCCGGTCCAAATGCTCCCTGCCAGAAGGGCAAAAGAACAGGCGGACCCGCGCCGGTTCTCACCTCGAGCAGGAAGGTCGCCATGACCGCGCCGCAGACCCCGAGCTTTCCGACTTTGACCACCCGCACCACCGTCCTGATCGCCGGAGCGTCGCAGGAGGTGCGGCTGGATGTGACCAGCGCGCTGACCGCGAGCGCGGCGGTGTTCGCCACCATCGGCGCGGTGCGGATGGTCTTCACCGACCCGGCCGTGGTCCGCGGTGTGGTGGCGGTGTTGCGTCGCCCGGTCGCCGACGGGGTGACGACGGTGCTGCCCGAGCAGTTCCTGCTGCGCCCGGAGCGCTTCACCGCCGACGAGCACGTGGTGACGGTGCACTGGTCGACGGTGCCGCCGTCCAAGATCACCCCCGGCGGGGCGTTCGATCCGCAGCGTCGCCGTCACATCCACTGGGTCGACGTCGAGGCCGGACCGCTGGTCTTCCGGTTCTTCGACCGAGCCGGTCACCGCGCCTTCACCGCCGAGCTCGCCCGCACCGTCCAGGTGGCCCGGTCGGTGCTGCTCCCGGCCGACGACAAGGCCCTCGCCCTCGACGGACGGCGTTGACTCCCCGGTGAGTTGTCCACAGCGGGCCCGGTTCTCCACAGAACCGGGCCCGCTGCCCGTCTCCGCCCCGGTCGGGACCGGGGCGGCCGGACACACTGGCATCCACCGAAGACAGAACCGACCCGAAGGAGGACCCGCTCGTGCACACCTGGACCGTCACCTGTGATCCGGCCGGCGCGCAGGAATCCGGCACCGCCGCCACCGAAGTCGACGCCGTGATCGCCGGCGCCGCCGCGTTGCGCCGCCTCACGGCGGCCACCCACCGGACCGGACGCGAGTCGCCGTACCTGTGTCTGCGCATCGACACCCGCTTCCGGATCGGCGTCACCGCCGGCCCCGACAGTCCGGATGGAGTCTTGGAGTGGATCGACGACTACGAACACCAGGCCACCATCGCGGCCGCCGTCGACGACTGCCTCCCCGACCTCGGCGGCCTCGACCCGCCGTGCTGACCCACCCTCGAGCCCCGAGGGCGGCGACCACCGCCGGGAGCCCCCGGCGAGGGACGGACAGTTGTCAGTTCGCCAAGTATCTGGCGGTGCAGACCTGGCTTGACCTGCGGTGCGCCACTTGCGTCAGTCATGCCGCCGTCAACTCCTTCTCATCCGATGTGGCGGATTCTTGGCGGGCGCCGCGCCGATCTGCTTCGTCCACGATGTACCGACCTGCGGTTCCGCCACTTCCGCCACACATCGGATGAGAAGCCGCGCCAACGCCGTGCCACTTACACCAGAAACCCGCCAGATGCCACTGAGAACCGACAACAGTGTCCTCGACACCCGGTCGGGCATCAGGGTGGTCGACCCACTCGTTTCGTACGTATTATGTTACGTACGAAACGTTACGGTTGAGGTAGTATCATGCAGCGGCTCAGGACACGAGCGGAAGGCGGGGCCGATGACCGAGGGCAACAGGGGAGGGCGGCGCCGCGAGTACGCCTCGGACGCGCACCGGGTCCGGGCCTGGCGGCAACGACAGAAGGAGGCGGCCCGCGCCGAGCGGCTCGAGGCGGCCACCCCCACCGATCCGGCCCAAGCCGTGTCCACCCTGGCCGAGGCGGTCCCGCTGCTGCGGCAGGAAACCCAGGCCGCCCTCGCACGCTTGAGCGAGGTGGCCACCTCGATCACCGCCGCCACCGCGCTGCTGTCCGACCCCGCCGCGCTCGACGCGCACCTGCGCCGGGTCCAGGCCGACGCCGACAAGGTCCGCGCCGACGCCGGCGCCGAGATCGCCCGGCTGCGCGAGCAACTCGACGCCGCCCTCGACGAGCGCGCCGACGCCGACGCGGCCGCGGCCGCCGCCGTCGCGCAGGCCGACGACGCCGCCACCGCGCTCGCCGCGGCCCGCCGCGAACACCAGGAGGAACTCGACCGCCTGCGCGCCGACCACACCGCGGCCCTGGACGCGTGGACGACCCGGTTCGAGGAATCGGAGGCGGCGCACCGTCGGCGAACCGCCGACCTCGAGGCCCTCGTCGAGCAGCAGCGCGACCAGCTCGCCCGGCTCCGCGCCGCCGCCGATCAGGCCGCCGCCACCGTCGGCCGGCTCGAATCCGACCTGGCCGCCGCCCGCGCCGACACCGCCGCCGAACGGGACCGCACCGAGGCCGTGCGCGCCGACCTCGCGGCCGCCCGCGCCGAGACCGCCGCGGCCCGCGCCCAGGTCGACGCCGCCCGCGAACGCGCCGACGAACTACGCACCGAACTACGCGAACTCCGTTCCACGACCTCGGGTCCGACCGAGCCGCGATGACCCCGGGGGTGCGCTCCCACCCCGGCGTAGGCAGCGAGTGGTCGGCCGGCTCGGCCGGGAACCGGTGTCGACGTTCCTTCCGGGGCCTCGGCGGTCCCGGGTGGTGTTGCTCGCCATCACGCCAGCAGGCAGAAATCTGCACGATACGGAAGTTAATAATTGTCCGAATATGTACGCCGCAGTTCTCCAGCACGGGCCGACAACGGGCGGGCACGCTCGTAGCGGCACCGGAGATCGTCGGTCAGCGCCACATCGCGCAGTGCGACTCCCCCGGGGACCTCCTCGAGCACCTCGGCGACCAGAGACCGCACGATCAGAACCCCGGCCTGCATATCCTCGACCGCCCAACGCTGCTGCCACTGCATGCATGCCGACCGCCCTCGACTCGGCCCAGCACGATCAGCACGATCACCCGCCGCCCGCAGACCTCCGGCGTCACGCCTGGGAACAAGGGGGGATCGGCGTCGGTGACGTGCCGGTGTCGCAGACCGCCGCCGCGACGTGACGGCCCGGCTCCGAGCGATGGGTGTCCCGGCGCCGGCCGCGAGCGACGACCTGGCCCGCAGGCCGGCGGTACCGGCCCGAGTCCGGCCGGCCGTGCCGACTGCGATCGCGAGCGGGGGCGCCACGAATCCGACGGGGCGGGGGAAGAGGGGTATGGCGGGTTCTGCCGTCC
>NZ_JAALEH010000122.1:0-12368 GCF_011058195.1 Rhodococcus sp. 14C212
AGCACACAACGTCCGCATCCACCACGCCGGGAACAAGCAGTTCAACCACCCGGTGGTCGGGCCCCTCGACCTCGTCTACCACTCCCTCGATCTGGCCGCGGACGACGACTGGGTCCTGGATCTGACCATCTACACCGCCGAACCCGCAACCGCCTCCGAGGACCGGCTCAAGCTTCTCGCCAGCTGGGCCGCGACCCTGGTTACCGACGCGATCGAAACCCCCCAGCCCGGCGACCGACCACACACGAGCTAGCTGGGCAGAACCCCTACGTCGATCCTTCCGGGCCGACCCGAACGTCCACCGGGAACCGATGTCGCGATCGTTCGCCGCCGGCCTTGCCCGCATCGAAGGCCACCTCACCATCCACAACCCCGAAGCCCTGAGAGGAATCATGGAATTCGTCAAGCAGCAGCCCACCACGAAAGCGCCTGCGGACTGGTTCACCGGCGACGTCTGGTTCGACGTAATCTACGCGGGCAAGGAGCCGTCCCGCATGCGCGCCAACCTGGTCCGCTTCTCGCCCGGTGCCCGTACCCACTGGCACTCCCACGTGCTGGGCCAGGCCCTCCACGTCGTCTCCGGCACCGCCCTGATCGGCACCCGCGACGGCACCGTCTTCGAAGCCCACCCCGGCCAGACGGTCACCTGTCCCCCGAATGAGGAGCACTGGCACGGCGCCACCTCCGACCGCTTCATGGAGCACATCGCCATGTGGGAAGGCAAGGGCGACGGAAGCACTGAGACCACCTGGAACGAGCCGGTCACCGACGAACAGTACAACCAACCCCGCAGCCGCTGACCAGAAACCGCAGGCGCCTTGTGGCTCGGCCCACGAACCCGGGCCGTGGACTGCGGCCGGTACCACCGACGCAGCTGAAGCCGAGCAGAAACTCATGCTGCCCGACCCATCGGCGAAAGGATTTTCGATGACCCACCAACGCAAGCAGATCGGCAGCGGACGTAACGCGATCGGTGACTTCGCCCCGAAGCTCGCCGAGCTCACCGACGACGTCCTGTTCGAGGATGTGTGGAATCGTCCTGAGCTCTCCCCCCGCGACCGTAGCCTGATCACGGTGGCCGCCCTCGTCGCCGGAGGCGATAGCGACCAGCTCCGCTTCCACCTCAAACACGCCAAGGACAACGGCGTCACCGAGAGCGAGCTCATCGAGGCGATCACCCACCTTGCCTTCTATGCCGGCTGGCCCAAGGCCATGACGGGCGTCGCCACAGCGAAGCAGGTCTTCACGGCCTAAGCCCCAAGGAAGGAGGAGTCTCATGCCCATTCTCGACGGCGTCCAGGCGCACCGGGCAGGGCACCTCAGCGGCTGACGTACCCCGCGGCACGGTCGCATCTTTTTCGGCGACGCGATCGGCAAGCTGGTGCAAGTCACCGTTCCGCCCGGACCTTGGGAGTCCAGGCGGGGTGGCGCGGTGAGCGGATCCGGTGACGTATTCCGTAGCGGACTGGGAATGTCCGCGATCCTGAGAAGGCGGATCTGCTGTACTTTCAGTGAAGGCACCGGTGTGTCGCTGTCCTGCACCGACATCAGTCGTCGAAGCAATCTTCCGTGCGCTCGAGACAGCTGGACGGGTTTGCTTCTGCATTTGGACAGTGCCGGTATTCTCGTCGTCCGGCGGGTTGGCTCGACCGTCCGCATCGAGGCTCTGCCGTGGGCAACCACGGACGTGCACGCGTTGTCACGGCGAGGCACACCGCGTGCTTCAGTTGCGTCGAATCAACTGGTAGTTCAGTTTCGTGGTTCGGCGGGGCGCAGGTGTCTGCGCCCCGCCGACCGATCGAACAGAGCGACTGGGCGATGACCCCCAAGTGGCGCGTGCCCACAGCGGTGATGTTTCAGATCATCGGCCCGTCCTGGTCACGCGCTGCACTTGGGCGCCCTGCGCTGTCAGTTGCCAGCGACAGAGCCAGTCACCTGAGGTTGACCCGATTTCTGCGCCGCGGCTTTGTCGCTGCGGTTGGCCCCCACCAGGACGGAGGCGACCGTGCAGGGCTCGGTGCCTTCATTTCGCCAGTTGTGCCATGCCCCGCGCATGATGATCGTGTCACCCTTTCGGACCAGGACCTCTCGGCGGTCGAGTTCCATAATCATCTCGCCGGAGAGTACATGGACGAAGTCGATGGTGTCGGTGATGTGCATGCCCGGGCGCTCTTCGCTGAACGACTCGGCGAGCCCGGGCATGTCTGACGGGTGGGTGTCGTCCTCGACCCGGTATCGATCGATGTCTCCGGTTCCGCTCGACTTCGGCAGGAAGGTGAAGAATACGAACCGGATGCCACCGACCGACGGGAAGAACGGTTCTATTACAGGATCCGGGTTCTGGCCAGCTCCGACTGTTGTGATGCCTTCGGCTGTTCCCCACAACAGGCTTCCCTTGAACAGAGGATTCCCATCGGCATCGTATTCAGTGAGAGCCTCAACCGTGCGTTCATAATAGTCCGACGTTCCGTCCTCCCCGATGCGAGTAACGAGAACACGGGCATTGTCTGGATGGTGCACTGTAATTCCTTTCCCAGGGTAACCTGTGTAGGACAGATTCTTCGTGCAATGGCAGTCAACTGTGCACAGGGTGATCCGTTGATGCCGGAGATGCACCGCTACCTGCAGTTCGGCGACCAGCGTTCGATCACATCGCCTGCGATCGGCCCGCTGGTTCGGGAGACTGTGAGTCGCCCATCGCAGGAGCAACTGTATGTAGCGCTCTCAGACGACCGCCGGCCATCTACCACCGCTGCGCAACGACGCCCCCTATTCGAGCCAGCGCGGTAACGCCCGGCTGTAGCGGATCGGTCATGGTGACATTGGGATGCCGGTTCCGGCAATATCCATAGACGTAGCGTCAATGCCACAAGTCCTTCGCGCAGATGGACGGCTCGGGTCGCTGCGTATGAAGACGCACCATCGCGTCCGGGTCCAGTTCATTGATGATCGAGCCGGACACGTCACAGACAGTTCCTCATAGGCTCGCGATCATTCAAAGCCGTTGAGGAGCCCGGTGTCCTGAGTCGTATCCGGACTGTTTCCCACATGACAGGACAAGGGTGTCATGTGGGAAACAGTCCGCTCCAGATCGACTTCCTCTCCAGCGGAGAAGCAGTACTGGCTGCTAGCTTCGCGCCAGGTTCCGTTCGGTCTCGCCTGCCTCGATGCTGTCTGCATCGCCTCTCGCAAACACTTCTCTGGTATTCGTCCAGAGAGCCATGGCGGCCATGCAAGCCACCAGCACGACGACCGAGGATGCCAGATACATCGCGCGGGCAGTGACCACCGTCAGGAGCGCCCCAACCAGGAGCGGTGCGGTGATCGATCCCACGCGGCTGAAGCCACCCATCATCCCCAACGCGCGAGCGCGAATTGCCGCCGGGTACATACGAGTCGCCGACGTCATGTAAGCGGACAGTCCGGCTTGCATTCCCATACCGAGGACAACAGCCGACACCATGGCAATGCCGCCCGACAGTGTGAGTGCGAACGTCACCTGGGCGACGACTGCAGCGCCAAGGGCGAGCCAGCACAGCTTTGTCGGGATGATTCGCAGCGTCAATAGAGCGAAGAACACACCACCGGTAATCGCACCGATGCTGATCACGGTCGCTACAAGAGCGCCGGTTTCGACATTGCCTGTTGCGGTAGAGATGAGCTGGGGCGTCCAACTGTTGATGAAGTAGTAGCCGAGGATGCCACAGGTGTAGCCAACCCAGAGCAGTATCGACCGCACGCGGTACCGCGGGGAGAGGACGCCGACCTTCTCTGGGACAGATGAGTCGGCGCCTTGTGCGACGGGCGGCGACGCGGAGGGGTCCACACCCGACAGCCGCAGGCGTGCGGCAATGGCAGCAATCTTGTCTGTTTTCCGGTCGGACGACCTGCCAGCCAGGTAGACGACGCTTTCGGGCAGGGTCAGCCACACGAGCGTTGTGACGGCAGCGCTGACCAGTGCACCGAATACGAACAAGGCTTGCCACGCTCCGTCGAACGTGTTGATCACGAGCAAGCTTGCCAATCCGCCGATGAGGCTGCCGATCGGGAAGCCCAGCGTCACCAGGCCGACGCACAGGCTGCGCCTGTTCTCCGACGCGAACTCGTCGCCGATCACATGTACCAGCGGGAGCATGGATCCGACGGCGATGCCGGTGAGGAGGCGCGTGAACATCATCATCTCAACATTGGGCACAAGGGCGGTCAGGCCGAGAATGACGGTTGCAAAAGACAATGCACCTGTCACGACAGCCTTACGCCCGATCCGATCGGCGAGCGGGGCGACACCGATGCTGCCGATGGCATAACCGACGAATCCGAGACTGACGAGAAGTCCCTTTGCTTCACCAGATGCGAAGCCGTCCGGTAGGTGGGGCATCGCGTAGGAGACCAGCAGGAGGTCCAATCCGTCAACCGCGCCGCATAGAACGCACAGTGCGACTGCGTACCACCGATACACGCTCATGCGTTGGTTCCGCAACGCAGACACTACATCCATGTTCCCTGGTCCATTCTCTTACGAAACTCCGCTCGGCGGAGCGTGGATTCTGTCCTGGCACGGTCGAGGGTCGGTTGCACCAGAGAGGTCGATCTCCAAGCTTTGTTGAGCATCAATCGTTTTCGGGTCATCTGTCTCGACCGATCATCTGCCGACGGCGGAGATCATGATCGATTGCAGGACTACCGGCTCGTCGGTCCGGTTGCTCCATGCATGGTTGGTTCCGCGTTGGATCAGAGTGTCGCCGGCACGGAGCACCGTCTCTTCTGTCTCCATGATCGCGACGATCTCGCCGCTCAGGATGGTGACGATGTCGACTGTGTCCGTTACGTGAAAGGCGGGGCCTTCGCCGGACGCTTCGACATCACCGCTACCCGCGAGCTGTCCTTGCGAGTCGGCGTAGCCGGCTGATTGATCCCATTCAGAATCGGGGGCGAAGGACACGACGCGGTATACCAATCCCGATGCGGGCGGCTGGGTGATAACACCGTCTTCGAGCCCGGGACCGTCTTCGGGAGAGACCGGGATGCTCGCCACCCGCCAGATGTCGCACTTGGTGTTCCCAGCGGCAACGAATCGATCGGGAGTGAGCTCGTCACTGACGAAGCAGGACTTCCCTGCCTCGTTCACGCCGGTCACCACCCGTCGCGCTTGAGCCTCATGATGCTTGCTCATGTGTGTCCTCCTTCATGGTCAGTCTCGCCGCTGAGCGAAGTAGTGAATTGAGTTACGGTGACTGCCGCACGGCCTTCGAGGGCGCGTCTGCCTCGTGCGGAGGACCGCCTGAGTCGCGCTCGGCGTAGGAGCTACAACACTGGGCCCCACTCGCTAAGTCCCCAATTTATCACAGTAAATAGGCCTGCTGTGATGCTAGCCACAACGACTACTACCGTCAAGTGTCGGGGACAGGGGGTCCGGTCGCCCTCCCGGGTCCGCAATCAGCAGCGATCGCCCGCGATACGAGCCGGTCACTGGAGCCGAAGGGGGACAGCGAACCGAGTCGCACGCCCAATCGAGTACGCACCGCGTTATGGTTTTGCCGTCAACGCGGCGATTGAGGCAGGCACACGACAAGTACGCCGAGCCGCATCTATAGTGATAAATAGACGAAACTGGCACCAGGAGACTCGGTTGATCAGCACTGCGTGTGGAGAAGTACTTCACGGGTCGCGCGGGTTTCAACCCGACAGTCCTCGGCGCTAGTGGTCATCGGCGTTAGTTCGTCGGGGGTCAGGCAACCCGCCCGAACTCGGGGGCGGGTGCGTCCGGGTCGTGTCGACGCAGTCGTGCCAGGTAGTCGTTGAGGTCAGCGCGCGTGTACCGCCAGTCGAACGGGCGGGCGGTGGTGTTGTAGCGGTCCTCGAACGCCAGGATCCGGGTGGCGAGAGCATCGAGGTCGGCGAAGTCGACCGGGGCGATGGCCTTGCGGTGCAGGACCGAGAAGTAGATCTCCACCTGGTTCAACCACGACGCGTGCACCGGAAGGTGCACCAACGTCGCGGTCGGCCAAGCCGACCGCATTCGCTCAACCGAACGGGCCCCGTTGTGGGACGAGCCGTTGTCGACGACCCAGAACACCCGCGTGGCCGAGGCGTACGGCTCGGTGGTCATCACCTTCTCGACCAGGTCGGCGAACCAGGCGATCCCCGTCTTCGGGGCGATGGCGCCGAGCACCTGCCCGCGGTGCACGTCGTACGCGGCGAAGTACGCCAACGTGCCCCCGCGGCGGTACTCGGCCTCGACCCGGGCCGGGCGTCCCGGTCCGGTGGCCAGGCCCGGATACCGCCGCCGCAGGGCCTGCAGCTGGGACTTCTCGTCGGCGCTGATCACGTACTCGTCGTCCCCGAGAGCGATGCCCTCCCACCGCCGGTCGTACAGGTCCAGGACCCGACCGGCCTTGACCGCGAACGCCGGATCCCGCGGGAAGATCCAGGATCGGTGCTGCCACGGCTTGATCGCGTCGGCGGCCAGCCCCCGGCGCACCGTGGCCGCACTGATCGACTCGACCACCTGCTCGGCAACGGCGTGACGCGCCAACTCGGCGGCCGACCAGCGGGCCAGCGGCACGTCCCGCTGCGCCGGCGGACTGCACGCCAGCGCCTTGACCTCGGCGACCTGCACGGGCGTGAACCGCCGTGGCCGACCCGGCCGCGGCCGATCCTCGAGCCCGGCGAGTCGGTGCGCGGCGAAACGGACCCGCCACTTGCGGACGGTGTCCACATGCACCCGCAGGTCGGCGGCGATGACCGCGTTGGCGGCACCCCCGGCGGCGGCGAGCACGATCCTCGCGCGCAGCACCCGCCGGTGCTCGGCGGTGGCCGACCGTACCCGCCGCGCGACAGCGCGTCACGTTCGGTGGCGGACAACTCGATCGGCACAGCAGCACGCAGTCGCCCGAGCGGGCGCGGGGTGCTTTCACGGCCGCCATGGGTCCGCGACCGTGAACGCACGATTTCCACGGGCGGGACAATCGGGCCGAAGTGCCGGCGACAGGCTCGGTCCGACCGCAGATCGTCGTGCAGCGGTCGGATCAGGGGTCGAGCGGCACACCGCGAGCATCGACACCGGGGAATGAGACGGCGACCGACCGGCCCTGACCGATGGACCGCAACTCGGAAGGGCTACGGAACAGCCGCGATCGCGTGCCTCACGCCGGTACCCGCTTGCGCGGTCATCCCGAAAGTCCCTGTCGACGCCCCGACCTACTGTGGAGGTCTCGGAGACGCCGTTCGTCGCGCTTGAGTTTTCCGCCCCAGTGATGAGCTACTTCGTCCCCGTTATCCCCATTGTGAATCCGTTGGGATCGCGGGTATGTCGCTGCTACTGAGCGGGCTGGCCTGTGGACACTCCAGCCGACGGCATGAGTACGGTCGACATGCCTCCGTCGACGAGGATGTCGACACCCGTGATCTGGGAGGCTTTAGAGCTCGCGAGGAACATGATCGCCTCTGCGACCTCGCTCGGGGTGCCGAGCTTCCGCAAAGGAAGTCGCGCTTCTCGCATCTCCCGCACGGCGCGCTGCTTGGGGTCGGAGAGGTCGTTGAAGACGCCTTCGGTCAGGCCTGTCATTGTCGGGCCAGGTGACACACTGTTGCATCGTATCCCGTCGGGACCCCACTCCAACGCCATCTGACGCACCAACATCAGGAGGCCCGCCTTCGCGACCGAATACGCCCCTTGGGGAGGTGCCGGATGGTGGCCACACGTCGATCCTGTGGCCACGATGTTCCCGCGGGACTGCGACAAGAAGGGGTGAGCGGCCCGACCGAGGGCCCACGTCGCACGGACGTTGAGCGCGATGGCGCGGTCGAACTCCTCCACGGAAAGGTCTTTCAGGAAGTAGAGAACCGGCGCACCAGCGTTGCTCACCAGGACGTCGATACCTCCGAGAGCATCCACGCACTCCTGGACTACTCGTTCAGCCTCGTCGGTCGAGGTGAGATCGGCAACGACGGTCGCCACTTGCGCACCACCCGTGCGCAACTCATGTGCGACCTTCTCGAGCGCATCAGCCGAAATATCGACGAGGCACAGAGCTGCCCCCTCTGCAGCCGCCAACTCGGCGACCGAGCGGCCGATTCCACTTGCAGCACCCGTCACCAGGTAGCGTCGTACGCCCACGTGTATCTCCTTGATACTTCACAGATTCAGAGCGTCTCTCGACCCCTTTGACCGTACTCAGCGCCTCGATCAGAGACCGCGCGCCGAGGGAGCAATTGAGTAACAAGCCAACGTCCGCAATCCACCACTACAGTTCTGTGCTGCAATGCCGGTTCACTCGAGTGACGCCGTTTTGCACGGGATCACCCAGCCTGGCTATTGCAACTATTACAATAGACATCGCCGCTGGGCCTTGTCAGCCCTGTTGGCGCAGCGAAGCGCGCTCGTAGTCCTCTCCGTCAACTTCTTCCAGCCACTCCGTAGCTCCGATCGTGGCGGAGTTGTGGACCAAGAATGTATCGGAACATGCTCCGTGCCAATGCTCTTCACCGGGGGACGTCCACACCATGTCACCGGCCCGGACTCGCGCGATCGCCCCGTCCCGAGACACAACCAACCCTTCACCCGACGTGATGGTAAGGAGCTGCCCCAGCTCGTGGCGGTGCCAGTACGTTCTCGCACCGGGCGAGAAGTATACGGTGCTCATGGACATCGAGTCGCAGCTCAGAAGGTGGTCCCCCCACGCTTTACCCGTGAACGGACCAGAGCGTTCCTCCACAGCACCATCGTTCGCGCGTCGATGAATGATCTCCACTTGAAAGCCCCTTCGACAGATGTGGCACTATGGTGTACCTCCTCGGTCTGGTTGCGTTGCTGAATCATGAACCTGGCCTCGCTTAGAACGGTTCGGCCTGCGCCAGAGCGGACGTAACCACCGCCGAGGCACTTATCCCCTGGCTTCCCTGGCTTCCTTGAGCTGGTATTCGAGTTCGCCCAGGCGTGCGCCCAGGAAGGGGCCGATGCCGGGAGGCTGGATTGTCATACCAGCATCGACAGGGAGAGCGATGCCGGTCACGTACTTCGCGTCATCGGAAGCGAGGTAGAGAACGGCGTGGGAGATGACCTCGGGCTCGACCCACGGGATGGGCAGGAGATTGAGCGACTGGGCGGTGAAACGCATGTCGTCGATCGTGGGGTTCTCCTTGTTGGGGCAGAACCGGCTCAGGTTGTAGTCGTTGACGAACAGCTTGGTGTTGACGTTTGTCGGTAGGACGGCGTTTGCACGAATGCCGTCCTGGGACAGATCGGCTGCCAGGCACTTGACCAGACCGATCAGCCCGTGCTTCGCGGTGGTGTAGGCAGCGTTGTTGTAGAGCCCGACCAGTGACGCGGCGGATCCGGTGACGATGATGGAGCCACCGCCGCTGTTGCGAAGGTGGGGAATCGCGGCAACGGCCGTTCGCCACACCGCCGAGAGGTTGGTGTCGATGACCGTGTCCCAGATCGACAGCGAGTCGGCGTCGGTGCCGTGGGGCAATCCGATGCCGTGGTTGATTGCGACTGTGTCGAGACGTCCCAGCTCTGCCACTGCTGCGTCGGTGACCTCGCGCATCTGGTCGCCGCTGCGAGCATCGGCCTGATAGCCGAGGCAGCGGCGTCCGAGCTTTTCCACGAGCGCCACGGTCTCGTCGAGCTCTTCTTTGGTGGCGAGCGGATAGTGGACGCCTTCGATCTGCTCACAGATGTCGGTCACGACGATGTCGGCACCCTCTTCGGCGAGGCGAATCGCGTGCGAGCGGCCCTGTCCACGCGCACCACCGGTGATCAGCGCTACTTTCCCGTCCATCTTTCCCATGATGTCTCCTTGGCATTCGTGCGCTGACCTTTGGGAGTCAACGCTTCTCGGTTGTGTGTGGCCCGGCAGGCCGATTGGTTACGACTGCGTCAGCGGATGACGAAGGGGTTCTCGGGTGCGCTGTTGTCGGTGGACATGACGACGCTCTTGACTTCGAGGTACTCGTTGACTGCGTCGACGCCGTTCTCTCGGCCCATGCCGGATCGCTTGACCCCGCCGAAGGGCAGCATGTAACTGTACGTGCGATACGTGTTCAACCACACGGTGCCCACACGCAGCGCCTTCGACATCCGCAGTGCGCGGGCCATGTCACGGGTCCACACGCCGGCGACGAGGCCGTAGTCGACGTCGTTGGCGATCCGGACTGCCTGCTCCTCGTCGCCGAACTCGATCACCGACAGGATCGGGCCGAACACTTCTTCCTGGGCGATTCTCATACTGTTGTCGACGTCGACGAAGATGGTGGGCTCGACGAACTGGCCGCCCCGCAACTCCTCCTGTGATGCGGGATTACCACCCAGCACGCACCGGGCACCTTCGGACTTGGCGATGTCTAGGTACTGCAGCACTTTCTGGTACTGAGGCGCGGTGGCGATCGGTCCCACATTGGTCCGGGGGTCCATCGGGTCACCCAGACGGATGCCGCGCGCGAGTTCGATCACCTTGCCGATGAGCTCGTCGCGAACCGACCGGTGGACCACCAGTCGCGACCCGGCAGCACACATCTGTCCGGCCGCGCCGAAGATGCCGGTGATGACGCCTGTTGCGGCGAGGTCGAGGTCGGCGTCTTCGAAGACGATGTTCGGCGACTTTCCGCCGAGTTCGAGCGAGACACGCTTGAGCGATCGAGCTGCCGCCTCGTAGATGCGGATGCCGGTCTGTTCGGCGCCGGTGAAGGTGATCTTCGCAACGTCGGGGTGCTCGACCAGGGCGGCGCCCACGTCCGGACCGAGACCGGTCACCACGTTGAACATGCCGTCCGGAAGGCCGGCCTCCTTGGTCAGTTCAGCAAAGTCGAGGGTGCTTGCCGAAGCGAACTCCGAGGGCTTGACGACAACCGAGCATCCCGCAGCCAGCGCCGGCGCACACTTGACCGCGACAAACCACACCGGGGAGTTCCATGCGGTCAGCGCGGCGACAACACCGATCGGCTCCTTCGTCGTAAAGGCAACCGTATTCGGCTTCTCCAAGGGAATCGATGCGCCCTCGATCTTGTCCGCGAGACCGGCATAGTAGTACCAGCATTCAGCCGACGCTGCTAACTGGCCTTTCACCTCTGCCAAGAGTTTGCCGTTGTCCCGGACCTCCGACTCGGCGACCTTGTCGGCGTTCGCGACCAGAAGGTCGCCGATCTTCCGCATGACGGCACCACGACGCGAGCCCGACATCGTCGCCCACGGTCCTTCGGTCATCGCGATGCGCGCGGCTTGAACGGCTGCGGAAACGTCCTTGTCGCTTCCCTTGGGGATCTGTGCCCAGACGTCCCCACGATATGGATCGACCGTATCGAGCCACTCTCCGCTCGCGGGATCGACGCCTTCTCCGTTGATGAACATCTGGTATGTCGTCGTCATCTGTCGAGACCTCTCGCCTTCCGTTTGTTGCAACTTTCAAGGACCCAACCCATGTCAAGAGAAGGGCGGCACCGGTCCCCAACGGTGCGGGAAAGAGCGATGCCGGGCCGACGCGCAATGCTCGCCTCAAGCTGGGCGTCGATGCCTCTCATGTGCCATACCCCATCAGCATCGACCGACGTCCTGACTCGCTGGTGGCGAGACCACGCTCGCCTATGCCTGAACCGAGGAGGGAAAGTGACCGCGGTTACAGGAGGTAATCTACTGTAATAAATATAAAAGTCAATCTCCGGACGCAGACCGGCTCGGCCAACGACGCCTGTGGGACGCGCTGGCCGAGCCGGGCTGCATTTCAGGATCTACCGTCCGTTGAGGGGGTCGAACACCTTCGGGTCGACGAGGGTGGAGGTGTCGCCGAGTTCGCGGCCCTCGGCGACGTCGCGCAGCAGGCGGCGCATGATCTTGCCGGAGCGGGTCTTGGGCAGCTCCGGGACGATCGAGATCTGCCGGGGCTTGGCGATCGGGGAGATCTCGGTGGAGACCTGGTTGCGCAGTTCGGCGATGAGCTGATCGCCGGTGTTCTGCACGCCCTCGCGCAGGATGACGAACGCGACGATGCCCTGGCCGGTGGTCTCGTCGGCGGCACCGACGACGGCGGCCTCGGCGACGGCGGGGTGCCCGACGAGGGCGGATTCGACCTCGGAGGTCGAGATCCGGTGCCCGGAGACGTTCATGACGTCGTCGACGCGGCCGAGGACCCACAGGGCGCCGTCCTCGTCGTAGCGGGCGCCGTCGCCGGCGAAGTACCAGCCCTCCTCGGCGTACCGGGACCAGTAGGTGTCCCGGTAGCGGTCCATGTCGCCCCAGATGCCCCGCAGCATCGACGGCCACGGCTGATCGAGCACCAGGTAGCCGTTGCCGCCGGTCCCCAGCGGCTTGGCGTTGTCGTCGACGATCTTGGCGGAGATGCCGGGCAGCGGCGCCATCGCCGAGCCCGGCT
>NZ_JAALEH010000123.1:0-12264 GCF_011058195.1 Rhodococcus sp. 14C212
CGAGCCACCCGACCCGGAGACCGCTGCGGCCCCGCCCCCGCCCGCGCCGTCGCGGCCCGCGCACCGGTGGGGCATCCCGGCCGCGCTGGCGGTGCTGGCCGTCAACCTCGCCGGCTTCACGCTGGGACCGGTCCTGGCCGGGGAGGGCTTCGTCGCCGAGACGTACGTGCTCGCCATCATGGCCCCCACCCTGCTCGCGGGGGCGGCAGCCGTGGCGTTCAGCGTGTGGCGCGGCTGCGGACCCGTCGCCGACTTCGGACTGCCGCGGTCGTGGCCCGAGTTCCGCAACCAGCTCGGAATCGGCCTGCTCGGCGGGGGAATCGCGCTGCTCGGCGCGCTGATCCTGGCGGCGATCCTCGTCGTCGCCCTCGGCATCGACGCCGCCGATTCCCCGCTCACCGCCCTGGTCGGGTTGCCCACGGTGTGGAAACTGCTGCTCGTGGCCTGGGTGTGGTTCGGCGCCCCGCTCGGCGAGGAACTGATGTTCCGCGGCATGCTCTGGGGGGCGCTCGAACGCCGGCCCGAGCGATGGTGGGGACGCCCGATCGGCGTCCTGACGATCACCACCGTCGTGTTCGCCCTGTGGCATCAGGAGTGGTGGCGGCTGCCGGTCCTGCTGTGGGGCGGAGCGGCGATGGGGTTCGCACGGCTGCGCGGCGGGTCGGTGTTCTCCTCCTGGGTGGCGCACTCGCTCAACAACACCCTGCCCGCGCTGAGCCTGCTGTTTCTGCTCTGACCTCCCGTTTTCGTCCCGGCGGGCGGATCTGGCAGAATGGATCGCTGTCGTCGCATCCGGTTACGTACCGCGCGGCGGTCACAGGATAGAGGCAAAACCGGGCGTGCCAGAAGGGCGCGTCGTCCGAATTGCACGTGACAGGCGTATTTCGCATGCGCCGAAGGAGATTCGCAGCAGTGGCTGTCAAGATCAAGCTCACCCGTCTCGGCAAGATCCGCAACCCGCAGTACCGCATCGTGGTTGCCGACTCGCGCACCCGCCGCAACGGCCGCGCCATCGAGACCATCGGCAAGTACCACCCGAAGGAAGAGCCTTCGCTGATCGAGATCGACTCGGAGCGGGCCCAGTACTGGCTCGGAGTCGGTGCGCAGCCGACCGAGCCGGTCGAGAACCTCCTCAAGATCACCGGCGATTGGCAGAAGTACAAGGGCCTCCCCGGCACCGAGGGCACCCTGCGCAAGGCCGAGCCCAAGCCGTCCAAGCTCGAGCTGTTCCAGGCCGCCCTCGCGCAGGCCGAGAACGCGCCGGCTGCCGAGGCCGTCACGCCCAAGAAGAAGAAGGCCGCCAAGGAAGACACCGCGGAGGAGTCCTCCGTGTCCACCGAGGCTGCCGAGTAATGAGCACCGTTGTCGCCGATGCCGTCGAGCATCTCGTCCGTGGCATCGTCGCCAACCCCGACGACGTGCGCGTCGAGCTGATCACGGGCCGTCGGGGGCGCACCGTCGAGGTGCACGTGCACCCCGACGATCTCGGCAAGGTCATCGGCCGCGGCGGCCGCACCGCGACCGCCCTGCGGACCCTCGTCTCCGGCATCGGGGGCCGCGGGATCCGCGTCGACGTCGTCGACACCGACCAGTAGGCGCGCCGCGGTGGAGCTCGTGGTGGGCCGTGTCGCCAAGTCGCACGGCATCAAGGGTGAGGTGGTCGTCGAGGTTCGCACCGACGAACCCGAGGAGCGCTTCGCCGTCGGCGCCGTGCTGCACGGCCGCAAGCCCCGCGAGCAGACCCTGCAGACGTACACGGTGGAAGCCGCCCGGGAACACTCCGGGCGGCTTCTGCTGCGCCTGCGGGGGATCGCCGACCGCGGCGCCGCCGACGCCCTGCGCGGCACCCTGTTCCTCGTCGACAGCGCCGATCTGCCGCCGTCCGACGACCCGGAGGAGTTCTACGACCACGAACTCGAGGGTCTGGCCGTACGCATCGTCGCGGGCCGGCCCGACGCCGGCACCGAGATCGGCACCGTTCGCGAGGTGCTGCACACCGCCGCCGGCGAACTGCTCGCCGTCCGCCCGGCCGGCGACGAACGGCGCGAACTGCTGATCCCGTTCGTCACCGCGATCGTGCCGACGGTGTCGCTCGCGGACGGCGTCATCGAGATCGACCCGCCGGAGGGTCTGCTCGACCCCGACTTCGGCTCGGAGACATAACCTCCCGTGCGATTCGACGTCGTCACCATCTTCCCCGAATACCTCGAGCCGCTGCGCGTCGCGCTGCTCGGCAAGGCCATCGACAAGGGCCTCGTCTCCGTCGGGATCCACAACCTGCGGGACTGGACCCACGACGTGCACAAGGCCGTCGACGACTCCCCGTACGGCGGGGGACCGGGCATGGTCATGAAGCCGACGGTGTGGGGGCCCGCCCTCGACGACGTGCTCGCCGGCCCCGACGGCGAACCCGACCCCGACGTGCTGCTCGTCGTCCCCACCCCGGCCGGCGTGCCGTTCGACCAGGCCACCGCGCAGCGCTGGGCCGGCGAGAAGCGCATCGTGTTCGCCTGCGGCCGCTACGAGGGCATCGACCAGCGCGTCTTCGACGACGTCGCCCGCCGGGTCCGGGTCGAAGAGGTCAGCATCGGCGACTACGTCCTCATCGGCGGCGAGGTCGCCGTCCTCGTCATGACCGAGGCCGTCGTGCGGCTGCTGCCCGGCGTCCTCGGCAATCAGCAGTCCCACCAGGAGGACTCCTTCTCCGACGGCCTCCTCGAGGGTCCCAGCTACACCCGCCCCGTCAGCTGGCGCGGCCTCGACGTGCCGCCCGTGCTGCTGTCCGGGGACCACGCCAAGGTCGCCGCATGGCGCCGGGAGCGGGCGCTCGAGCGCACCCGCGAACGCCGGCCCGACCTGCTCGCCGACTGACCGACCACGGTCAGTGCGCGCCGGCGCCGCCGAACACCGTGCGGACCACCTCGGTGACCGTGTCCCGCGCGTGCTGCGCGCTCGCATCCCCGGTCACGTCGAACAGTGCCGTGTCCGGCAGATCGGCCCACCGGTCGTCGCCGTCGTCGTAATGGACGAGCTCGCGGGCGAGCACCACCAGCACATACCGCTCGTCCTCGCCGACGAACCCCGTGGACAGGTGGATCCAGCGCCCGTCGAGGCAGCACATCCAGCCCTGCTTCACGCCGAGTCCCGTCGGGTCGGCCAGCCCGTCCGGCAACCCGAACTGCTGGTCGTATCCGTCGGCGCCGACGGGCGCGGCGGCACGCAGGTGCCCGACGATCGTCGCCCGGCCCCACTCGTCCAGCCCGCCCGTACCGTCGAGCAGGTCCGCGTACCAGGTGAGCAGGTCCGACGCGGTGGTGACGGTGTTCCACCACAGCCCGTCCGCGGGCGCGACGGTGCCGGTGAACGCGTGCCGCGCGGCGGTGCGCTCGACGATCTCCGAGTCGCCGTGCCGGAACCACAGGTCGTTGGCCGCCGAGTCGTCCGACGACTCGAGCATCGCGGTGATCCGGTCGTAGTCACTGCCGCCGAGCGGTAACTCGCCGGTCGCCGCCCGGTACAGCAGGTCGTCGGCGATGAACAGCTTGGCCACCGACGCGGTCTCGATCGGCGCGTCGACGCCCCCGACGACCCGGCGCCCGCTTCGCCGATCGAGCGCGGCGATCGTCACGTCGGCGCCGCGTCCGGCCGCGGTCGCCGCCGCGGCCGTCATCCGGTCGGGCAGCGAACCGAGCGGCTCCAGCGGGCCCGGGGACTCGACGGCGGCGGACGGCAGGGCGACCGGCGACACGACCGGTTCCGAACCGCACGCACCCACCGTCGCTGCCGTCAGCAACGCCAGCGCCAGCACCGCCCAGCGGCCGCCGCGCACCCGGGACATTCCCACGCTCCTGTAGTCCATTGTCCGGCGACCTCGCCCCGCCGTCCACCGCGGAGACGGGCGCGCCCACGCACGTCACCGCGGGCGGAGGAAGGATAACGGTAGGGTCGACCGCTGTGACGACCGCTCTCAAGACCGTGAATCAGCGCATCGCCGAGGAACTCGACGTCCGGGAAGGTCAGGTCGCCGCGGCGGTCGACCTGCTCGACGGCGGCGCAACGGTGCCGTTCATCGCGCGCTACCGCAAGGAGGTCACCGGCGCACTCGACGACGCCCAGCTCCGGCAGCTCGAGGAACGCCTGCGATACCTGCGTGAGCTCGACGAGCGCCGCACCGCGGTGCTCGAATCCATCGAGGCGCAGGGCAAGCTCGACGACGAGCTGCGCACGCAGATCCTCCTCGCCGACACCAAGGCCCGGCTCGAGGACATCTACCTGCCCTTCAAGCCGAAGCGGCGCACCAAGGCACAGATCGCGCGGGAGGCGGGCCACGAGCCCGTCGCCGACGCCCTGATCGGCGACCCCACCACCGATCCCGCCCAGTACAGCGCCGAACAGCTCGACGGCGCCCGCGCCATTCTCGTCGAACGCTTCGCGGAGGACGCCGACCTCGTCGGCGAACTGCGTGAGGCGATGTGGACCCGCGGACAGCTGAAGTCCACCGTGCGTCCCGGCAAGGAAACCGAGGGCGCCAAGTTCGCCGACTACTTCGGCTTCTCCGAGCCCTTCACCGACCTGCCCTCGCACCGCATCCTCGCGGTGCTGCGCGGCGAGAAGGAGGAGGTGCTCAGCCTGTCGCTCGAGCCGGACACCGAGGAACCCGAGCCCGGACAGCGCACCTACTTCGAAGGCCGCATCGCCGCCCGCTTCGGCATCGCCGACGAGGGCCGCCCCGCCGACAAGTGGCTCCTCGACACCGTCCGCTGGGCGTGGCGCACCAAGCTGCTGGTCTCCCTCGCCCTCGACACCCGCATGCGGCTGCGGCAGTCCGCCGAGAAGGACGCCGTCGACGTGTTCGCCGCCAACCTGCGCGACCTGCTGCTCGCCGCCCCCGCCGGCACCCGGCCGACGATGGGACTCGACCCCGGCTTCCGCACCGGCACCAAGGTCGCCGTCGTCGACGCCACCGGCAAGGTCGTCGCGCACGACACCATCTACCCGCACCAGCCGCACAACAAGTGGGACCAGGCCCTCGCCACCCTCGCGCGGCTCGTCGCGCAGCACGGGGTGGAACTGATCGCGATCGGGAACGGCACCGCCTCCCGCGAGACCGACGCCCTCGCCACCGAGCTGATCGCCAAGTCCGGTGCCACGAATCTCACCAAGATCGTGGTGTCCGAGGCCGGCGCGTCCGTGTACTCGGCGTCGGCGTACGCCTCGAAGGAACTGCCGGATCTCGACGTGTCGATCCGAGGTGCGGTGTCCATCGCCCGGCGCCTGCAGGACCCGCTCGCCGAGCTCGTCAAGATCGATCCCAAGTCCATCGGGGTCGGCCAGTACCAGCACGACGTGTCCGAGACGATGCTCGCCCGCTCCCTCGGCGCGGTCGTCGAGGACGCGGTGAACGCCGTCGGCGTGGACGTCAACACCGCCTCGGTGCCGCTGCTCGCCCGGGTGTCGGGCATCGCGTCGTCCCTCGCGGAGAGCATCGTCGCCCATCGAGACCGGAACGGCCCGTTCCGCACCCGCAAGGCCCTCACGGACGTGCCGCGCCTCGGCCCGAAGGCGTTCGAGCAGTGCGCCGGCTTCCTGCGGATTCCCAACGGCGACGACCCGCTCGACACCTCGAGCGTGCACCCCGAGGCGTACCCGGTGGTGCGGCGCATCGTCGAACGGAACGGCGGCGACGTGCGCGAGCTCATCGGCAACACCGCGGTGCTGCGCCGGCTGCGGCCGGCGGAGTTCGTCGACGACCGCTTCGGCCTGCCCACCGTCACCGACATCATCGCCGAGCTCGAGAAGCCGGGCCGCGACCCGCGCCCGGAGTTCAAGACTGCGACGTTCGCTGCCGGCGTGGAGAAGGTCGCCGACCTGAAGCCCGGCATGGTGCTCGAGGGTGTGGTCACCAACGTCGCGGCGTTCGGCGCGTTCGTCGACGTCGGGGTGCATCAGGACGGCCTCGTGCACGTGTCCGCGATGTCCCGCAGCTTCGTCGAGGACCCGCACGACGTCGTCAAGTCCGGCGAGGTGGTCAAGGTCAAGGTGCTCGACGTGGACGTGCCCCGGCAGCGGATCAGCCTGACGCTGCGCCTCGACGACGAGGTTTCCGCCCCCGGTGCCCCCACCAGCGGGGCCGACCCGCGCGGTGCGCAGGACCGCGGCGGACGCCGGCCCGGCGGCCAGCGGCAGGGTGGCAAGCGGCAGGGCGGACAGGGGCAGGGCGGCCGCCGCGGCGACCGTCGCCAGGACGCCGCACCCGCCGCCGGATCGATGGCGGACGCGCTGCGGCGTGCCGGATTCGGCAAGTAGATACTCCCCGGGCCGCGCCGACTACCGGCGCGGCCCGGTTCCTGACATCCTCGGGAGCATGCAGCCCACGGTGACGACCGGCCGCGCGCCGAAGGACCCGCTCCGCCTCGTCGACGGCGTTCCGAGGGCGATCGCGCGGTGACCGCGGTGACCGAGTGGCTGCAGCGCGAGATCATCGATCGCGGGCGGCTGCCGCTGCTGTTCTTCCTGCTCGGCTTCCTCCTCGCGTTCCTCTTCATCCGGATCAGTGTCCGCATGATCCGCGCCCAGGTGCGCTGGTGGCCCGGCAATGTCACCCCCGGCGGGCACCACGTGCACCACGTGGTGTTCGGCGTGGTCACCATGGTGATCGCGGGCGGGTCCCTGATCGCGGTCTACGAGGACGGCACGCAGACCACCGGAGCGGCCCTGGCCACGCTCTTCGGCATCGGGACCGCGCTCGTGCTCGACGAGTTCGCCCTGATCTTCTATCTCAACGACGTGTACTGGGAGCAGCAGGGACGGGTCTCGGTCGATGCGGTCTTCGTCGCGATCGCCGTCACCGGCTTGGTGCTGCTCGGCCTGCAGCCCCTCGAATTCGCCGACGTCACCAACTTCCGGGAGGATCCGTCGTGGGTCACCCGCACACTGATCGCCCTCTCCGCGCTCGCAAATCTCGTCCTCGCGGCGGTCGTGCTGGCCAAGGGCAAGATCTGGACGGGCCTGATCGGCCTGTTCGTCTTCCCGTTGCTGCTGATCGGTGCGGTTCGCCTGTCGCGGCCCGGTGCCCCCTGGGCGCGGTGGCGCTACAGCGGCAAGGTCCGCAAGATGCGCCGCGCGATCGAACGCGAGAGGCGCTATCGGCGCCCGGTGATCCGGGCGAAGATCTTCGTGCAGGACCTCGTCGCGGGCAAACCGACGATGGACACCGTGCACGGGGCCGTCGAGCACTCCCGCGTCGCCGCCGAAGCCGAACTGGCCCGTACGGTGCACGCCGCGCCCCCGCCGATTTCCGCCACCCCGGCACCGTCTGGCACAATTGACGGGTTGCCCGGCTCGGGCACGCATACCTGACCTGGGCACGAACCAGTCGAGCACCGCCTTCCGGCGGATGCCGCTCGGTTCCTCTGCTCATGCGAACAAGCGAGGATGACAACCGATGAACACCCTGGACTTCCTGGACGCCAAGTCCCTGCGCGACGACATTCCGGACTTCCGTGCCGGCGACACCCTGAACGTGCACGTGAAGGTCATCGAGGGCTCGAAGGAGCGCGTGCAGGTCTTCAAGGGCGTCGTGATCCGTCGCCAGAACGGTGGCATCCGCGAGACCTTCACCGTGCGCAAGGTGTCGTTCGGCGTCGGCGTCGAGCGGACCTTCCCGGTGCACAGCCCCAACCTCGCCAAGATCGAGGTCGTCACCCGCGGTGACGTGCGTCGCGCCAAGCTGTACTACCTGCGCGAGCTGCGTGGCAAGGCCGCCAAGATCAAGGAAAAGCGCTGACCTCGTCGCGCTGACCGCCAGGCCCCGAGTAGCCCGGTCCGGATTCGTTCCGGGCCGGGCTACTCTGATTCGGTGGCAGATTCATCGCGAGACCCGGCCGTGCCGGAGATGCAGCAGCGCAGCACCGACGACACGCCCGAACGCGATCGGAAACAGGACAAGAAGGAGAAGTCGTTCCTGCGGGAACTGCCCGTCCTGATCCTCGTCGCACTCGTGCTGAGCTTCCTGCTCCAGACCTTCGTCGCGCGGGTCTACCTCATCCCCTCGGAATCGATGGAACCCACGCTGCACGGCTGCCCCGGCTGCACCGGCGACCGGATCGTCGTCGAGAAGATCGGCTATCGCTTCGGCGACCCCCGGCCCGGCGACGTCGTGGTCTTCCGTGGCCCCGACTCCTGGTCCACCGGCTACGTCTCCACCCGCTCCGACAACGTCGTGCTCCGCGGCATGCAGGAGGTCGGATCCCTCGTCGGACTCGTCCCGCCCGACGAGAACGACCTCGTCAAGCGCGTGGTCGCCGTCGGCGGGCAGACCGTCGAATGCTGCGACGACCAGGGCCGCGTCCTCGTCGACGGCAAGCCCCTCGACGAGCCGTACATCGAGATGGACTTCCCGTTCACACCCGGCGTGGTCACCTGCGAGACCGAGGTGCGCTCAGGCCGGTGCTTCGGGCCGGTCACCGTGCCGGACGGTCACATCTGGGTCATGGGCGACAACCGCTCCAACTCCGCGGACTCCCGCTATCACGTCGCCGACGAGAACCAGGGCACCATTCCGATCGACAACGTGATCGGCAAGGCCCGGTTCATCGTCCTGCCGCCGTCGCGATGGGGCACCATCGATTCCCCGGAGATCCAGCAACCGTGACCTCGTGGCCGCCGCGTGCCGTGATCCGCAGGTCCGCGGGCCTGCGCACCATGGAGTCGACGCTCGTGCGGTGCGGGCTCGGCCCGGTCGCGGGTGTCGACGAGGCCGGCCGCGGCGCCTGCGCCGGGCCGCTGGTCGTCGCCGCCTGCATCCTCGATCCCAAACCCCACCCGTCGCTCGCACGCCTCGACGACTCCAAGCGGCTCACCGAGAAGACCCGCGAGGAGTTGTACCCGATCATCCGCCGTCGCGCGGTGGCGTGGAGCGTGGTGATCGTGCCGGCGGCCGAGATCGACGTCATCGGTGTGCACGTGGCCAACATCGAGGGCATGCGCCGCGCGGTGATGCGGCTGTCCGTCGCGCCCGGGTACGTCCTCACCGACGGCTTCCGGGTGCCCGGCCTGCCGGCGCCGTCGCTGCCGGTCATCGGCGGCGACGCCGCGGCGGCCTGCATCGCGGCGGCGAGCGTGCTCGCCAAGGTCACCCGGGACCGGATCATGGTCGACCTCGACGGCGAGCTGCCCGGCTACAGCTTCGCCGTCCACAAGGGCTACAGCACCCCCGCCCACATGACGGCACTGCGGGACCTCGGCCCCAGCCGGGAGCATCGGCTGCGGTACGCCAACGTTGCCGCCCTCCTCGGCGACGACCCCGGCCACGGCCGATTCGGCTCCGACGAGGCGGATGCGGGATGATGGATCAACACACCAGAACGGGAGGACACCGAGACCGATGAGTGCCGAGGATCTCGAGAAGTACGAAACCGAGATGGAGCTCTCGCTGTACCGGGAGTACCGGGACATCGTCGGTCAGTTCGCGTACGTCGTGGAGACCGAGCGACGGTTCTATCTCGCCAACGCGGTCGAACTGCTGCCGCACAACTCCGGTGGCGAGGTGTACTTCGAAGTGCGCATGTCCGATGCGTGGGTGTGGGACATGTACCGCCCCGCCCGCTTCGTCAAGCACGTCCGGGTCATCACCTTCAAGGACGTCAACATCGAAGAGCTCGACAAGCCGGACCTGCGCCTGCCCGACAAGCTGGGGTAGCCCGCCTTCAACATCCGGCACGTGGCCGAATGTCACATTCCTTCGATCCGATCGAAGCGGTGTGACATTCGGCCACGTGCCGTTCCGGGCTTTCTCCACGTGGGCCGAAGTTGTCCACACCCGGCGCATCCATCCACAGATTTCGTGATCCGGCCCGGTGCGGACCACGGGGGACCTTCGCGTGGCGCACAGTGGTCGCCACACAGGGAGGGACGGGGATGGGACGCAATCAGCAGGTGGGGGCGCTGGGGGAGGACCTGGCGGCCGAGTTTCTCGAGTCGGCGGGCATGGTGGTGCTCGCGCGGAACTGGCGCAGCCGGTACGGGGAACTCGATCTGATCGCCGAGGACGGCGACACGGTGGTGTTCGTGGAGGTCAAGACCCGCACCGGCCTCGGATACGGCACGCCCGCCGAGGCGGTGACCGCGGTGAAGGCGGACCGGATCCGCCGGCTGGCCGCATTGTGGTTGTCCGGCAGCCGGCGCCGGTGGCGCCGGGTGCGGGTCGACGTGGTCACGGTGCTGCTCCCCCCGCGGGGTGAACCGTTGATCACCCACCTGCGGCAGGTGCTGTGATGGCGCTGGGGAAGGCGTACTCGGTGGCCGTCACGGGGGTGGACGGGCAGGTTGTGGAGGTCGAGGCCGACATCGGTCGCGGCCTGCCGGGAGTGAAGATGGTGGGCCTGCCCGACACCGCGCTGCAGGAGTCCCGGGATCGGGTGCGCGCGGCGGTGACGAATTCCGGTGGTGAATGGCCCGATTCGCGGGTGGTGCTGGCCCTGTCGCCGGCGACGCTGCCGAAGGTGGGCAGCGTCTACGACCTCGCCCTCGCGTGCGCGGTGCTCAACGCCGCCAAGTCGATTCCGCCCGAGGGGGTTTCGCGGACGGTTCTGCTCGGAGAGCTGGCACTCGACGGCCGGGTGCGGTCGGTGCGCGGGGTACTGCCGGCGGTGCTGTCCGCCAAACGCGCCGGGTGGGAGCGGGTGGTGGTCCCGGCCTCCACGATGTCCGAGGCCGGTTTGGTCGACGGCATCGCCATCTACGGGGCGGACACACTCACCGAGGTGGTGCTGTGGCTGCGCGGCGACGGCCCCCTCGAGCGGCCCGGCCCCCGGCCGGTGGCGGAGCGGCCGGGGCGGGCGGACATGAGCGAGGTGGTCGGTCAGCACGAGGCGCGGCGGGCCATCGAGATCGCCGCCGCCGGCGCACACCACCTGATGCTCACCGGCCCACCCGGCATCGGGAAGACGATGCTCGCCCAGCGGCTTCCCGGGGTGCTGCCGGAGCTGACGGAAGAGCAGGCGCTCGAGGTGACCGCGATCCACTCCGTCGCCGGAACCCTGTCGGCGGACCGGCCGCTCATCACCGACCCGCCGTTCATCGCTCCGCACCACACCGCCTCGGTCAGCTCGCTCGTCGGTGGGGGCAGCGGAATGGCCAAACCCGGTGCGGTCAGCCGGGCACACCGGGGTGTGCTGTTCCTCGACGAGGTCGCCGAGATGGGCACCAAGGCGCTCGAGGCGCTGCGGACCCCGCTCGAGGACGGCGAGGTGCGCATCGCCCGCCGCGACGGCGTCGCGCGCTATCCGGCGCGGTTCCAGCTGATCCTCGCCGCCAACCCCTGCCCGTGTGCCCCGCCTCGTGACGCCGACTGCGTGTGCCCGCCCACCGCGCGCCGTCGCTACCTGGGCAAACTGTCGGGTCCGCTGCTGGACCGGGTGGACCTGCGGGTCCGGATGGAATCGGTGGCCACCGGAGCCCTCATGGGGGAGGCGGGGGAGAGCACCGAGGACGTGCGTGCCCGGGTCGCCCACGCCCGGGCCGCGGCGGCGGACCGGTGGGGCGCGCACGGATGGAGCACCAACGCCGAGGTGCCCGGACCCGCACTGCGGCAGAAGTTCCGGCTGCCCGGTGCGGCACTCGGGCCCGTGGAGTGGGCGCTGCGGAAGGGGGCGATCACCGCACGTGGTGCGGATCGGGCGTTGCGCGTTGCGTGGACGTTGGCCGATCTGGCGGGGCTCGACGCCCCGGGTGAGGTGCAGGTGGCCGCGGCACTGGACTTCCGGGATCGGGGGACGGCGTGAGTGCGGCGGAGGCGCGCCGGCTGGCGTGGGCGTATCTGTCGACGGTCGCCCAGGGTGCGTCTCGGATGCTGAATGCTGCGATCGAGGCGGACGGCCCGGAGGCGGTCGCCGCGGCCGTGCGCGACGGCTCGATCGGCGGCGCGTTACGCCGGCGCACCGCCGCACGTGCCCATCTCGACTCGGCGGCGCAGGATCTGGAACTCGTCGCGCGGCTGGGTGGACGGTTGGTGACGCCGGACGACGCGGAATGGCCGGCGTGGCAGTTGCTGGCGTTCGACGGGCTCGACGGCGCGGACACCGATGCGGCACCGGTGGCGTTGTGGGTGGTGGGTCGGCGGCGCATCGACGAGCTGGTCGAGCGGTCCGTCGCCGTGGTCGGCACGCGTGCGGCGAGCGGATACGGGGAGAACGTGACCGCGGAGATCGCCGGGGACCTGGCGGTGGACGGGTGGGCGGTGCTGTCGGGGGCGGCCTTCGGGGT
>NZ_JAALEH010000124.1:0-12115 GCF_011058195.1 Rhodococcus sp. 14C212
CACCGCCGGAGTCCCCCGCCTCCGCCCTCGGAGACGACGCGCCGACCGGCGGATCGGACGCGCCGACCGGCGGATCGGACACCGTCGCGGCCTGACCGAGGGACCCCGACTAGGCTCGTCGTCGCCGGTGCCCTCGGGGCGCGGCGTGGAACGAGAGACGGTGAGGGGTTGCGATGAGTGATCGCGAGGAGTTGGCTGCGCTGGTTCGCGAACTGGCGGTGGTGCACGGCAAGGTGACCTTGTCGTCCGGCAAAGAGGCCGACTACTACGTGGATCTCCGCCGCGCCACCCTGCACCACCGGGCGGGCCCGCTGATCGGCAAGCTCATCCGGGAACTGGTCGCCGACTGGGACTTCGACGCCGTCGGTGGCCTCACCATGGGTGCCGATCCGGTGGCGCTCGCGGTCATGCACGCCGCCGGCCGCCCGATCGACGCGTTCGTCGTCCGCAAGGCCGCCAAGGCGCACGGCATGCAGCGGCAGATCGAGGGCCCCGACGTGCTCGGCAAGCGCGTCCTGGTGGTCGAGGACACGACCACCACGGGCAACTCTCCGCTCACCGCGGTCAAGGCCCTGCGCGACGCCGGCGCGACGGTCGTGGGTGTCGCCACCGTCGTCGACCGGGCCACCGGCGCCGGCGAGGTGATCGCCGCGGAGGGCGTCGAGTACCGCTACCTGCTGGGCCTGCAGGACCTGGGACTGCAGGACGCCTAGGTTTTCCGTGGCCGGGCGGGTGCGGCGGACCGCGACGCGTCTCGCGGACGGCCGGGAACTGTTCTATTTCGACGACACCGAGCCGTACGTCGGTGGTGGCGCGGTGCGGGAGCGCCACGACATGCGGCGGCTACCGTCGGCCGGGGCTGCGTCCGAACTCCGCTTCGACCCGCTGACGGGGGAGTGGGTGGTCTCCGCGTCGCACCGCATGGACCGGACCTTCCTGCCGGACCCCGCGGACTGTCCGCTGTGCCCCACCCGTCCGGGCCGGGCCGCCACCGAGATCCCCGCCGACGACTACGACGTGGTGGTGTTCGAGAACCGCTTCCCGGCCCTCGGGCGGGGTGGCGCCGTCGCTGGTCCGGTGGACGGCGACCCGCTGTGGCCGCGACGGCCCGCGACGGGCCGCTGCGAGGTGGTCGCGTTCACTGCCGACCACGACGCGCGGTTCGCCGACCTGAGCGTCGAGCGGGCCCGCACGGTGTTCGACGCGCTGGCCGACCGCACCGCCGAGCACTCGGCCGCCCCCGACGTGCGGCAGGTGTTCTGCTTCGAGAACCGCGGCGCGGAAATCGGTGTGACACTTCAGCATCCGCACGGGCAGATCTATGCCTACCCGTTCCTGCCGGCGCGCTCGCAGGTGCTGGTGCAGCGCGCCCGCGCGCACCACGCCGCGACGGGCCGGCTGCTGCAACGCGACGTGCTCGAGGCCGAACGCCGGGCGGGCACGCGCATCGTGTGGTCCGGGCGGCGGTGGACCGCCTACGTGCCGGCAGCGGCGCGGTGGCCGGTCGAGGTACACCTCGCCCCGCATCGCGACGTGCCGGACCTCGCCGCCCTCGACGACGCCGAGCGCGACGAACTGGCGGTGGCCTACCGGGAGTTGCTGCGGCGCACGGACCTGTTCTTCGACGGCGTGGATCGCGTCCCCTACATCGCGGCCTGGCACCAGGCACCGGTCGGCGACGAGCGACCGTACGGTCGTCTGTTCTGCCAGATCTTCTCGCTGCGCCGCGCCGCGGACAAGCTCAAGTACCTGGCCGGATCGGAGTCCGCGATGGGCGTATGGATCAGCGACACCTCCGCCGAACGCATCGCGGCGCGGCTGCGGGAGCTCGCCGGATGACTGTGTGCGCGGCCGCGGCGGCCGAGTTCGCCCGAAGCTTCGGTGTCGCCCCGGAGGGAGTGTGGTGCGCGCCGGGACGGGTCAACCTGATCGGTGAGCACGTCGACTACACCGGCGGGTTGTGCCTGCCCCTGGCACTGCCGCAGGTCACGGCGGCGGCGGTGCGTCGCCGCGACGACGGGGCGGTGCGGCTCGTCAGCGAGGGCTTCGCCGGTGTGTCCTTCGGGCGGCTGGAACAACCCGAAGGACGCACCGGCGGCTGGGCCGCCTACGTCGTCGGGGTGATCCGCGAGCTCGACCCGCCCGGGTTCACGGGCGTCGACGTCGCGATCGCCTCCGACGTGCCGGTGGGGGCGGGCCTGTCCAGCTCCGCGGCGCTCGAGGCCGCCGTCGCCCTCGCCCTGGCCGAGTTGTCCGGGCTGCCGGTCGACGACGCCGGCCGGGCCGCGCTCGCCACCGCCTGCACGCGGGCCGAGAACGACTATGTCGGCGCCCCCACCGGCGGCATGGACCAGCAGATCGCGCTGCGTGGCCGTGCCGGTCGTGCGCTGCTGCTGGACTGCGCGACCGGAGCGGTCGAGCACGTCCCGATCGACCTGGAATCGCACGGCCTGGCGCTGCTCGTCGTCGACACGGACGCACCGCGCCGCCTCGTCGACGGGCCGTACGGGCAGCGGCGCCGCGACGTCGAGGAGGCCGCGCGCCGGCTCGGCGTGACGAGTCTGCGCGACGTCGACACCGTGGACGCGCTCGACGCGCTGACCGATCCGGTGCTGCGGCGCCGGGCCGGGCACGTCGTCACGGAGATCGCCCGGGTGCGCGCCGCCGTTGCCGCACTGCGGGACGACGCCCCGGACCGGCTCGGGCCGCTGCTCGACGCCGCGCACCGGTCACTGCGCGACGACTTCGAGGTCAGCTCCGTCGAACTCGACAGCGCCGTCGACGCCGCTCGCGCCGCCGGGGCACTCGGCGCCCGGATGATCGGTGGCGGATTCGGCGGATCCGCGATCGCGCTGTGCCGGGCTACGGACGTCGCCGCGGTGGTGGAGGCCGTGACGGCGGCCGCCCGCGAGCGGGACCTGCCGCGGCCGAAGTTCCTGCGTGCGGTGGCGGCGCCGGGCGCCCGGCGCTGCTCCTGAGGTGAAGCGGACCGGGTGACGTCGTGCGGGTCGGTACGCTGCCGGCCATGGGATGGTTCAGCCGGGACAAGTGGAACGCCGAGCATGCGGTGTTCGCCGCCGCCGCGGCGGCGACGGTCGTGGGCGGGGTCCTCGGCAACGAGCGGTTGCAGCGGGTCGCCAAGCCGCTGATCGGCCCGTCGCTGGCGGTGCGGGTGCTGCGGCACGCCCCGCACACCGACCGGCTCGACACCGCCCTGCTGTTGCTCGGGCTGACCGGCGCGACCGTCGGCGACGTGTTCATGATCGATCCGGACGACGACGCACGGCTGCTGCGCGGGGCGTCGTCGTTCGCCGTGATGCAGGCCTGCTACTCGGCGCTGCTGGCGCGTCGCGGTGCCCGTCCGACGCGGTCGGCGGCGGTGCCGCGGGCGGTCGCGGCGCTCGGGGCCGCCGGTCTGCTCGGAGCCAAGGCCCCGGAGGTGGCGGCGCCGCTGACCGGGTACGGTGCGCTGCTCGGCACCACCGCGACCCTCGCCGCGGACCCGTCGCTCGCGCCCGGGGCGCGGCGGCTGGCCGGACTGCCGATCCCGAACGGGGACCGGCGCAGCTGGCTGGGCGCCGGCGGCCTGGTCTTCACGCTCTCCGACGGCACCATCGTCGTGCGGCGGGTGCTGCTGCGGTCGCAGCGGACCCGGGCCGCGGCGGAGGGATTCGTGCTTGCGACGTACGCGCTCGCGCAGCTGCTCCTCGTCGAGGGCAAGCTCGCCCTCGGCCGGGACGGCACTCGCGCGCGCCGGGACTACATGCGCGGGTAACGACGGGCGCGACAGGCACTTCGGCGCGCGTCGCCTACGGACAGAGGACGATCCGGTCGCGGTCGCGGGGGTCGACCCGGATGCCGACCACCCGGCCGGGCTCGAACCGGCCGAGATCCTCGCGGGCGACCTCGTAGAGCACCCGTCCGTGGTACGGCTCGGAGCCCGGCACCGTCAGGTCGAGGTCCAGTTCGGTCAGCTCGCCGTTGTCGACGGTGTGGCCGAGTTGCCGGGCCGAGGTGATGGTGGCCCAGCCCTCGAGGCCGCGGCGGGCGAGGCGGCGGTCGGCGCGCGGCGGCCGCCCGGCGAGGATCATGGCGATGCCCAGCGCCGAGCCGTACGCGGCCAGCAGGAACATGATCTGGTAGGGGACGGTGCCCTCGGGGGAGTTGCCGACGAACAGCCCCAGCCACAGCGCCAGGACGACAAGGTATCCGGCGGTGACGAACGCGACGGCACGCACGACTCGAACGTGGTTCATGGCTCCTCCGATGCCAGGATAGTCCGTGACCTGCGCCACGTCCGTCGTCGCTACGCTGCATCCATGAATTCACCCAGCGTGTTCGTCACCGGCGCCGCCTCGGGGATCGGCCGTGCCACCGCCCTGCTCTTCGCCCGCCGCGGTTACCGGGTCGCGGCCGTCGACGTCGACGCGGCGGGCCTCGAGGTGCTCGCCGCGGAGCAGCCCGGCATCGTCACCGGCGTTCTCGACGTCACCGACGCGCCGGGCTGGGAGCGGACGCTGAAGGGGTTCTGCGCCGACGGCACCCTCGACCTGCTCGTCAACAACGCCGGCCTCCTGGCGTCGGGACCGTTCGAGACGACCGCGCTCGAACGGCACCGGCAGATGGTCGGCGTCAACGTCACCGGCACGATCACGGGCTGCCACAGCGCGTTCGAGTACCTGCGTCGCACGCCCGGTGCCCAGGTGGTCAACCTCTGTTCGGCGTCGGCGCTCTACGGCCAGCCGGAACTCGCGACCTACAGCGCCACCAAGTTCGCCGTGCGGGGGCTGACCGAGGCGCTCGATCTGGAATGGTCCCCGCACGGCATCCGGGTGATCGCATTGTGGCCGCTGTTCGTCGAGACGGCGATGACCCAAGACCTCAACGTCGGCGCCGCCCGGCGGCTGGGGATCCGGCTCACCGCCGACGACGTCGCCCGGGATCTCTACGACCTGACCCGCCCCGGGCGGCGGCCGGCGGGGGTGCACCACGCGGTGGGCTGGCAGGCCAAGGCGTTCGCCGCCCTCGCGCAGGTAACGCCCACCCGGCTCAATCGCCTGGTCAACCGGTGGGTGACCGGCAGCTGACGCGGTCTCGCTAGAGTGGCGGACGGATCAGCGACGGAAGGGAGTCGGGTGAACGTGCGGCGGATGTCGTCGATCGGTGCGGCCGCGGTGGCGGTGCTGGCACTGGCCGGGTGTGGAGGGGCCTCGGAGGGCGTGGAGCAGCCGGCCGCCGCGTCGTCGGCGAGCGCGGCCGCCGCAACCACCACCACGACCGTGGCACCCGCGCCGACGGCCCCCGGGACCACGACGGCCCCCGGGACCACGACGACCACGGCGCCGGCCCCCGAGAGCGCTCCGACGACGCTGGCGGACGTGCAGTTCGAGCGCAACGAGTCGTACTACTTCACCAGCCCCGACGGCGGGTTCCGCTGCGGCATCGTCAAACTACCCTCGCGCACCGAGGCCGGTTGCGAGGGCGCCACCGATCCGGTCCCGCCGCGTCCCGAGAATTGTATGGTCAACTGGGGCAACGGCATTCGCGTACAGGACGCGGGCCCCGCGGAGTTCATGTGCTCGGGCGGCTCGGTCTACACCTCCGGCGGCGACGACCCGGTGCTGCCGAGCGGATCGCGGCTGAGCAAGCTCGGCTACACGTGCGAGACCACCGACGCCGACGTCACCTGCGCCAACGACGCCACCGGTCACGGCTTCACGATCGCCGCCGGCTCCAACACGACCTTCTGACCGTGCAACTCGACGACGCTCCCGGCCCCACCGAGTGGGGTGAGCACCCGTACGGGTGCGGCCCGTGGGCCGAGGAGTTCGGCTCCGAACCCCCGCAGGATCCGCGCTACGATCCGGAGCTGCTCGCCCGCGGCGACCGCCGCAACGTCGTCGACGCCTACCGCTACTGGACGCGCGACGCGATCGTCGCCGACATCGACACCCGCCGTCATCCGCTGCACGTGGCGATCGAGAACTTCGGGCACGACGCGAACATCGGCACCGTGGTGCGTACCGCCAACGCGTTCGCGGCGGCCGCCGTGCACATCGTCGGCCGCCGGCGCTGGAACCGTCGTGGCGCCATGGTGACCGACCGGTATCAGCATCTCGTGCACCACCCCGACGTCGACTCCCTGATCGACTGGGCGGCCGAACGGGGACTGACGATCGTCGCGGTGGACAACACACCCGGATCGGTGCCGCTCGAGACCGCGCAGCTACCGCGCGCGTGCATGCTGCTGTTCGGCCAGGAGGGGCCCGGTGTCACGGCGCGGGCGCGGGAGGTCGCGGCGACGACCGTGTCCATCGCCCAGTTCGGCTCGACCCGCAGCATCAACGCCGGCGTCGCCGCCGGGATCGCGATGCACGCCTGGATCCGGCAGCACGCCGATCTCGGCCGGGCCTGGTGAAGAAACGTTCGACGGGGAGCGGCCGATAGGGGAAAGCTGGTATCGGTAGCGACGGTGAGACGAGGTTGGCGACGACATGTCGGATGTGTGGGCCGAGCGGGCGGATCTCGCGGAGGCTGCAGTCATGTCGCGGCACGTGCGGCGGCTGTGGGCGCTGCCCGGCACCGCGCTCGGGGTCGTCGGCTGGCCGGCGGTGCGCCGCGAACGGCTCTTCCTCACCTGGCACTACTGGTGGCAGGCCCACCTGATCGATCTCGCGGTCGACGCCGCCGAGCGGGAGGCGACGCCGCGGCGCCGGCGCCGGGTGCTGCGGCTGACGCGCTCGCACCGGATTCGCAACCTCGCCGGCTGGACCAACAACTACTTCGACGACATGGCCTGGCTCGGCCTGGCGCTCGAGCGGGCGCAGCGGCATCTCTACGTCGACCGTCGCGACGCCATCGCCGTCCTCGAGAACGAGTTGTTCGAGGCGTGGGCGCCCGAGCGGGGCGGCGGCATTCCCTGGCGGCGCCGCGACGACTTCTACAACACCCCGGCCAACGGCCCGGCGGGTCTGCTGCTCGCCCGCACCGGAAAGCTGCTGCGGGCCCAGGAGATGGCGGACTGGATCCACGAGACGCTGATCGACGCGGAGACCGGCCTGGTCTTCGACGGGATCCGTCGCGACCGGGTCGAGCGCGCCGTCTACACGTACTGCCAGGGCGTCGTGCTCGGCCTGGAGACGGAGCTGGCGGTACGGATGGGCGATCCGCGGCACCGGGAGCGGGTGCACGCCCTCGTCGAGGCCGTCGACAACCAGCTGACCGAACGTGGGGTGATCACCGGCGGCGGCGGTGGGGACGGCGGGTTGTTCAACGGCATTCTCGTCCGGTATCTGGCGATGGTCGCGACGACCCTGCCGGTGGTCGGTCCCGAGGACGAACGCGCCCGTCGGGTCGCGGCACGGATCGTGCTCGCGTCCGCGCAGGCCGCGTGGGCGAACCGCCTGCAGATCGAGGGGCTGCCCCTGTTCGGGCGGGACTGGTCCGTGCAGGCCCGGCTGCCGGGAACGGCCCCCGGGATCGCGCGCTTCTCCGGCGGCACGGTGCGCAGCTCGGGGGTGGCCGAGCGGGATCTGTCGGTGCAGCTGAGCGGGTGGATGCTGATGGAGTCGGCGTACGCCGTCGCCGCCGAGCGGGCGCCCGGGCCGAACCCCGCGCGGCCCGACGGCACCCGTTTTGAAAACGGTTATCGATAAAGGTTATCGTCGACGGTATGACCGTCGCGACGCCCCTGCCCGTCACCGTGCTCTCCGGCTTCCTCGGCGCGGGCAAGACCACGCTGCTGAACCACATCCTCGCCAACCGCGACGGCGCGCGCGTCGCGGTCGTCGTCAACGACATGAGCGAGATCAACATCGACGCCGCGCTCGTGGCCGGCCAGGGCAGCCTCGACCGCACCACCGAGAAGCTCGTCGAACTCACCAACGGCTGCATCTGCTGCACGCTCCGCGAGGACCTGATCGAGACGGTCGCGCGGCTCGCCCGGGAGAACCGGTTCGACCACCTCGTGATCGAGTCGACCGGCATCTCCGAGCCGATGCCCGTCGCCGCGACGTTCGACTGGGAGTTCGACGACGGCTTCCGTCTCGGGCAGCTCGCGCGCCTCGACACGATGGTCACCGTCGTCGACGCCGCCACTTTCCTCGCCGAGCTCGCGCGCGGCGACCGCCTCGACGACCGCGCGCTCGAGGCCGGCGCGGGCGACGAGCGCAGCATCTCCGACCTCCTCGTCGACCAGGTCGAGTTCGCCGACGTGCTGCTGCTCAACAAGACCGATCTCGTGAGCGACGCCGTCGCCGGGGCCGTCGAGGCCACGCTGCGCCGGCTCAACCCGACGGCGCGGCTGCTGCGCACCGTCCACGGCGCCGTCCCGGTCGGCGAGGTCCTCGGCACCGGCCGCTACGACCCGGAGGCGGCCGCGCTCGCCCCGGGCTGGGCCGAGGAACTCGCCGGCGGTCACACCCCGGAAACCGAGGAGTACGGCATCCGCAGCGTCGTCTACCGCGCCGACCGTCCCTTCGACCGCGCCCGGCTCGAGGCGGCGGTGGAGAACCTGCACGGGGTGCTGCGCAGCAAGGGCTTCTGCTGGTTCGCCGACGACCCGGACACCGCGGCGATCTGGTCGCAGGCCGGTCCCAACCTGATGCTCGAACCGGCGCAGCCGTGGTCTCTGACCGGCGAGACGCCGGGCCAGGAGATCGTCTTCATCGGGGTGCGCCTGGACCCGGACACCCCGCGTCGCATCCTGGACCCGGCGCTCGTGGCCGGGCACTCCTAGTCGGGGTCGACGTCCGCGATCTCCACGTCCACCGCGGGCCGCGCCATCTCGATCCGGTACTGCCGGACGCCGAGCACGGTGCCAACGACGAGGACGGCGGCCATCACGGCGAGGACCGTCGGCAGCAGCCAGGAGACCCGCTCGAGGTACTCGCCGAAGTAGAACCCGACGAGCAGCAGGACGGGCGCCCACAGGATCGCGCCGATCGTGGAGGCGATCGTGTACCGGGTGTGGTTCATCCGGGCGGCCCCCGCCACCAGCGGCGACAGCGTGCGCACCCACGGGATCCAGCGAGCGATCAGCACCGCCCAGAACCCGTACCGGTCGAGCAGGACGTTGACCTTCCGCAGGTTGGCCGCGTTGAGATATCGGCCGTTGCGGCGGGCGATGAGGTGGTGACCGCGACGGTGGCCGATCACGTATCCCACCTGGTTGCCGGCGATCGCGGCCACCATCGCGCCGACCGCAAGCGCCCACACCTGCGCCGCACCGGAATGATGGGCGGCCAGCACGACGCCGGCGGTCAGCAGCATGGAGTCCCCGGGCAGGAACAGTCCGAGGATGATCGCGCACTCGACGAACACGAATGTGACGACGACGAGCCACACCAGGGCGGGCCCGGCGGCTTCGAGAGGACCGAAGGTTTCCGCGGCGAGAATCATGGAGGACGCGTTCGCGCGCGTGCTCAGGGCGTGGTGTCGCGACGGGTCGTGGGCACCGGCACCGTGTCGGCCGTGGCCTCGGCCTCCGTGACGGCCGCGGCCCTGCGCTTGGCGATCAGGTGCTTGCCGATCTCGAGCAGGATCGGGACGACGGAGACGAACACGATGAGCAGGAAGATGATGTCGATGTTGTCGCGGATGAAGGCGATCTGACCGAGCAGGTAGCCCAACAGCGTCACGCCGGCGCCCCACAGCACACCACCGACGATGTTGTAGGTGAGGAACACCGGATACCGCATGCGGGAGGCGCCCGCGACGACCGGCGCGAAGGTGCGCACGATGGGCACGAACCGGGCGAGGACGATCGTGATCGGACCGTGGCGCTGGAAGAAGTCCTCGGACTGATCGATGTACTGCTTGTTGAGGATCTTCGCGTCGTAGCTCTTGAACAGGCGCGTGCCGCCCTTGGCACCGATCCAGTAGCCCACCTGGTCACCCAGGATCGCCGCGATCGGGATCGTCACCATCAGCACCCACAGCGGCGCGAACGGCGGGATCTCCTCGGACTTCGAGGCGGCGATCAGGCCCGCCGTGAACAGTAGCGAGTCGCCCGGCAGCAAGGGGAACAGCAGACCCGACTCGATGAACACCACGAGCAGCAGGCCGATGAGCACCCAGGTGCCGAAGGAGTTGAGCAGGTTCACCGGGTCCAGGAATCCCGGCAGCAACGCCAGATTCGTCACTGTCTCCGGGACGACGGTCACGGACTCCAGGCCTCCGAGCACACTCACGGCCACCAGAGTACCGGTGGGAGGCCGGTCGCCCGAATCACGGCGGACACCCGACTGTGTCCCCGCGCCGACAGTTGACATACTGCAGGGACAACCCTGGCGCCTCCCGCACCCCCGGGGAGGCACCCATCGACTCTCATCTGGAGGACAGCCGCCGTGCCAATCGCGACTCCCGAGGTCTACGCCGAGATGATCGCCCGCGCCAAGGATCACTCCTTCGCGTTCCCGGCCATCAACTGCACCTCGTCCGAAACCATCAACGCCGCCATCAAGGGCTTCGCGGACGCCGGCAGCGACGGCATCATCCAGTTCTCGACGGGTGGCGCCGAGTTCGGCTCCGGCCTCGGTGTCAAGGACATGGTGACCGGCGCCGTCGCGCTCGCCGAGTTCGCGCACGTCATCGCCGCGAAGTACGACGTCACCATCGCGCTGCACACCGACCACTGCCCGAAGGACAAGCTGGACGGCTTCGTGCGCCCGCTGCTCGCCATCTCGCAGGAGCGGGTGAAGAACGGCGAGAACCCGCTGTTCCAGTCGCACATGTGGGACGGCTCGGCCGTCCCGATCGACGAGAACCTGCAGATCGCCCAGGAACTGCTGGCCCTGTCGAAGGACGCGAACATCATCCTCGAGGTCGAGATCGGCGTCGTCGGCGGCGAGGAGGACGGTGTCGAGAACGCCATCAACGAGAAGCTGTACACCTCGATCGAGGACTTCGAGAAGACGGTCGACGCGCTCGGCGCCGGTGAGAAGGGCAAGTACCTGCTCGCCGCGACGTTCGGCAACGTCCACGGCGTCTACAAGCCGGGCAACGTCAAGCTCAAGCCGTCGGTGCTGGCCGACGGCCAGGCGGCTGCTTCGAAGAAGCTGGGCCTGGCCGCCGGCTCGAAGCCGTTCGACCTGGTCTTCCACGGCGGCTCGGGCTCGCTGAAGTCCGAGATCGACGAGGCGCTGAGCTACGGCGTGGTGAAGATGAACGTCGACACCGACACCCAGTACGCATTCACCCGCCCGATCGCCGGCCACATGTTCGCCAACTACGACGGTGTGCTGAAGATCGACGGCGAGGTCGGCAACAAGAAGACCTACGACCCGCGCAGCTACCTGAAGAAGGCCGAGGCGTCGATGACCGCTCGGGTCGTCGAGGCGTGCAACGACCTCAGGTCCGCGGGCCGGTCGGTGTCCGCCGGCTGATCCGCCCCTGCGCGGTCACCCCACACGAGCGGTGACGCGGGCCCGGCCCCGCGTCACCGCTCGCGTCGTTTCATTCCCCGCAGACCTTCCACTCCTCACCCTCCCGGGCCAGGTCGAAGGTGCGCTGGGTGACGTCGGTCGGGGTGCCGGCCGGGTGCGCCGTCACCTGCGCGATGGCCCGGCCGTCGGTGACCTGCACCTTGTCGATGCCCGTGACGACGGGCACGGTGCCCTGGTCGACGGCGGTGCGGTGGATGTCGGCGAACTGTTCGGGCGGCACCGAGGCATAGAACTCCTGCAGGCCGCCGCACGTCGTGGTGCGAAGCGTCGTCAGGTCGCCGGCGGAGAGGGCCCGGACGAAGGTCTCGACGGTGGTCCGGATCCGAGCCTCCGGCGAGTTCGCCGCCCGGTCGTCCAGGTAGACCTTCACGGCTGCGGCCGCCACCGCGGCGACGACGAGCAGGCCCGCGACGACGGCCGCGATCGCCCAGCCCCGGCGGCCGCGCCGGGCGGGTGCGACCGGGTCGATGCGCTGCGGCCCCGGGACCGGCTGGACGCGCTGGGGTTCGACACGCCGCGCCTCCGGCCGGGACGGCGGGACCCGTGTCGGCTGGACGCGCGGCGGTTCGGTGCGCTGGGAGGCGATCCGCTGCGGCTCCGCGCGTCCGGCCGCCCGATCGGGCTCGATGCGCTGCGGCGCCTGCTTGGGGGTGTGCGTGGTGACGGGGATG
>NZ_JAALEH010000125.1:0-11935 GCF_011058195.1 Rhodococcus sp. 14C212
GGGGCGCACCGGTCGGGGGAACAGAGCCGCAGTTCAGCAGGCTCGCGAGCGACCGGCATGGACGTGTTACAGCGTCCAAAGATGTTGGACGTCATGGGTTCGCGTATTCTGCAACTCGTGATTGTCTTTGATGGATAACCGGAATTTATCCATCATGATCGGACAGAACTTCCCGCAGATACTTCCTCCACTTGCCAGGCGCTCCCGCAGCGCCGGATCATGCTGCCGCTCGGCGGAGGCCGCCATGTCCTGCCAGCCGTTCCGCGAGCCGGCACGGTCGAACCGCTGCCAGCGGTCGGGCTCCGCTTCTCCGTCGACGACGGCATCCTGCCCGAACCTACCCAGGCAGCCTGTCGAGGGCGGCACAGAGCACGGCGCTCGACCGTCCATAGAACTACCTACCAGCGGGGCAGGGTGGCGGGGCGTAGGCCCGCTCCGCCGCCTGCGTCACGGTCGCGGAACACGGAATCGAATACCGCGCCGCTGCAAAACCTTCTGGGGTGCAGCGGCCGCCCAGTCGGCGATGGCGTAGAACGAGCGGGCACCGGCGGCGACCGCGCACAATGCCACGGCGATCAGGGACGGCAACCGGTAGCGGCGACCGCGCCGAGCACGCGGATCGGGCACCTCCTCGAGCGCGACGAGCAATTCCGACATCCGCATGTCGTCGACGACGACCCGGCTCGACCGGGCCAGCTGGTCAAGACAGAGGTCGATCGGGGACACTGTCCCGGCGGGCATGGGTGACTCCTCGTGGACGATCTGGATGCGTAAGACACACCCATGATCATTCCTGTCCCCATGCCCGCTCCACCGGCCCAGACAGCACGTCCCAAAGAACGAATCCCCAGGTCACGGGGCCGGTAGTCAACAACTACGGCGCCCTGGCCGACCATTCCAGCACTTCCGACTGCACACATCGTTTACCACACTCGCCCGATAGTCACAAAGTGTCGTTGCAGTACTAAAGTGTTTCGATCAGACCGCCGTCCACCGGCAACGTAACGGCGTGAATGAAATCGGCATCATCGCTCACGAGAAACAGCGCGGCGTTCGCGATGTCTTCCGGCTTCCCGAGCCGTCCAGCGGGCTGCTGCCGTAGCCCGGTGAGCGTGTCCTCGTCCTTCGAGAAGGACGCAACCATTGGTGTGTCGATCAACCCCGGCGCGATGGCGTTGACGCGAATGCCCTGGTTTCCATATCCCGCGGAGAGCTGCCGTGTGTATCCGACTACTGCGTGCTTCGTGCTTGTATACGCCGCGCCTCCTCCCCCGCCGCGCAGGCCTGCTCCGGACGCGATGTTGACGATCACGCCCTTACCTGCAGCGATCATGTGCGGCAGTATCGCATTGGTGACGGTGTAGATCCCGGTCAGGTTGACCGCGAGCATTGCGTCCCAGAGCTTGCGGTCGGTATCGAGGCTCTGCGCGAAGTGGTCGAACATTCCGGCGGTGTTGCTGAGAATGTCGATCCGCCGATAGTTGCTCATGGTGGCCGATACTGCCGCATTCACGGAGTCTTCGTCCGTGACATCGAGTACGACCGCCAGCGCTTTTCCGCCATCGGCCTCGATTACGCCGGCGGTCTCACGAGCACCGGTTTCGTCTCGGTCTGCGACGGCGACAGTCGCTCCGTGCTGTGCGAAAAGCACCGCTTGTGCCTTGCCGATTCCCGATGCGCCACCCGTCACGAGCGCGACACGTCCGTCGAGTTTGCCCACGTCTACTTCCTTCTGAAATCCCCGACAGTCTTCTGCCGGTGTAGCGCACTCTGCCGGTGTGGAGTGCGGCCTACGGCCGCACTGTGTCAATCGATCAGCGCGACCAGCCTCTGCCCACCGACCTCACCGCGAGCTAACTGCTCTAGGCCGGAGCCGATCTCGGTGAAGCCGATCGACTTCGTCGAGATCGCCAGATCTCCGGACGAGATGAACTTGAGAACTTCGACGGTATCGGCAGGAGTGCCGCCGATGGACCCTCGCAGTTCCACCTCCTTCATGGTCAGAAGGTGGGTGTTGATGGTCGCTTCGGCTCGGCCGAGTCCGACCTGGACGACGCGGCCGCCGCTGTTGACCACTTCGATGGCGCCAGCGGTCGTGGTCCCGAATCCGGCGAAGTCGACGATCAGGTCGAGTTCGAACGCCGCGAGGTCTTTGACGTCGTCGACAACCTGTTTGACGCCGCGTTCGATTCCGGCTGCGTGTACCTGGGGATTGATTTCGGCTGCGTAGACTTCGCCGCCGCCGAGGACGGCCAACCGTGCGGCTGTCATTCCGAGTCCGCCGAGACCGATGATGCCTACTCGTGTCCCGGGTTTCAGGCCGCCGCGGACGAAGACCGCGTGATACGAGGTCATGCCGGCATCGGTAGCGGCGGCTGCCTGCTCGAAGGGCACGGTGTCCGGGAGGGGAATGATCTCGCTGGCCGGCGCCAGTGTCTTTTCGGCGTATGCCCCGTGGCGTCCGACTCCGATGTTCTTCTGTCCGAGAACTCCGCTTTTGCCGTCTCCCATGGCGCTGACTGCGACCCGGTCTCCGATCGAGACGTTCTCGACTCCGTCGCCGACGGCGGAGACGATTCCGGCAGCCTCGTGTCCGAGGATGATGGGGGTGAAGCCGAGGATCTCAGCCATCGTCCCGTCTGTGATGCCCACGTCCGTGTGGCAGAGGCCGGCCGCTTTCAGATCCACGACCACCTCGCCGGGACCCGGTCTTGGATCCGGGACATCGACGAGCTCGATCGGTGACCCGACACCGTTGAACATCCACGCTTTCACTCTGAACTCTCCTTGAATTGCGGCGCATAGCCGGTCGGTAGTTGCATTTACTAGATCAGGAAACCGGCATCGACTGACAGCGCGATACCCGTGACGTAGCGGGACTCGTCCGAGGCGAGATGGAGGACTGCATTGCTGATGTCGACCGGATCGACCCATGGGGGTGCCGCGCCCGTGATCAGTGCGACCTTGCCTTCTACTCGTCCCATATAGGTGCGCCTTTCCAGTCAGGTGGGGTGAATAGGTGAGGAGTCGGTCAGCTCAATCGGCTGGTATCGACGTAGACCCGCCAGCCCACGATGCCGGCAGTCGCGAACTCGACGAACGACGAGCCCTTGACCTTGACCTCGTTGCCGTCGGGGAAGATATAAGCGACGGTGATCTCGACGGCGACGGTGTTCTTCGCCGTGTCGACGACGAGGTTGTCGAGGCCGTGGAGGACGGCTTGGAAATTGCCCTTCCAGCCGGAGACGAAGGTATCAATCGCCTCGACTCCCGTGACCGGGTCGACGTCGTTGAAGGCGAAGACGGCGTCGTCGGCGAGGTGGCGGCGGAACACGTCGGGGTCGTTGGCGTCGACCTCACGGTAGAACGCGCGGGTGGTCGATTCCAGGTCGGTCGTCGTCTGAGTCATGATTGTTCCTTCGCTGCGTTGTTGGTCAGTTTCGGGTGATGTGCCGTGCGGCGATATACGCGGCGCATTGGATGAATCCGATGGTGTGACCGCCGGCCCAGTACGCCTCGCCGGACGGCGTAGCAGCGCAGTTGCCGACGGCGTACAGTCCCGCGATCGGAGTACCGTCGGGTCGCACGACCTGGCTGTTTCGGTCTACCCGCGGCCCGCCGGCGGTGTCGATCAGCGCCGGCCCCAGGATCGTGGCGTAGTACGGTCCGTGGTCGGCGAGCGGGGCCATCATCGGATTGGGCCCGTCGCCGACGCCGAAGTAGGCGCTCAAAGCCTGCTCGATCGGGGTGGAGCCGCGCCCGAAGTCGCGGTCGACACCTTCGGTGGCCATCGCTGCCCACCGATCCACCGTCTCGGTGAGAGTGACACCGAAATTAGTGTCCAACTCCACTGGTCCGGTGTACTCACGCAGTGTCTCGAGCCGCTCCGCAATCCGATTCTCGAGGTCCGCCAGCGAGTCCGCTCGTATGACCCAGAAGTCGTCCTCGCCCTGGGGCGGGATCGGGTTGCCGAAGCCCTCGCCACCGAATCGCCGGGCAGGTTCGTCCCAGATGGCGATGAGCGGGTTGTTCGGGTAGGTCCCGCGCTGGCTGTCCCAGTCGAAGAACACCCGGGCGAAGTCGTGGTACGGCACCTTTTCGCTGATGACGCGCTTGCCCAACCGGTTGACGATGATCATCGAGTCGCCCGGGATCATGAACGAGCCGCGGACGGCCGCGGGATCGCGCTGGAGACGTTCGAGCACCATCGGGGCCCGCATGCCCACGTTGAGGTTGGCCAGGTCGGCGCCGACGTCGCGGGCGATCGCGAGAAGGTCACCGGTGTTCGTCCGGGCCGCACAACCGCCCACATAGGAGTGGTCCAGGAACCGCAGTCGCAATTCGGGGTCCTGGGTGAAACCGCCGGTGGCGCAGATGACTCCGCGCCGTGTCCGGATCCGAGTGGTTCGGCCGGACGTCTCGACGACGGCCCCGATGATCGCGCCGGTCGCATCCTGGACGAGCTCGATCACCCGGGAGTTGGTACGGATGGGCACGTCGGCGCGTGCACATGCCTGAGCCAGGGTCTGAATCAGAATCGATCCCCCGGAAGGACCGCCTTCGCTCTCTTCCGGGAACAGCACCCGACCTGTCGGAGCCGCATCCTCGGGCAGGTGCGCATAGTAGTCCGGGAAGTCCGCGGCATGCCCGAACTTCAGCCCGGCGACATTTTCGTAGGCTTCGGCGGCATCCGAGGCATTGTCGTAGAACGCCGTCAGGCCCTCGTACTCCCACTCCGGCAATCCCAGGGTGGGATGGTCAGGGTCATACAGCCTGGGACGCGACAGCTTCGCCATGTACCGGAGGGCATCGTCGCGCGGATCGGTGCGCCCGCTCGCACGCAGATACTTGTTGTTCGGAATCCACATGTACGCAGCAGACTTCGCAGTGGTTCCGCCTAGGGTCGCGGCCTTCTCGACGACGATCACGTCGGCGCCGTTCGCCGCGGCGATCACGGCAGAACCCAGACCTCCGATTCCACTTCCGGCGACCAGAACATCTACGGTCTCGTCCCACTCTTGATTCATGACCAGCCTTTCACAGCATCAGCTCCGGAACGGGCATCGTCCGGCCACCTTCGGCCAAGGTGGCGCAGCGGCGGAAGCCGTACCGGCAGTCTAAACTTTGATCAACGAAAGTCGCTTCACGGCACCACAATTCGAAGTTCATCGGCATTGCGGGGCGTAGCGACTCGGCGGCCAAGGATGCCGAGAGGAATCTGTCGGGGTGGGGAATGCACCCGCATCCCTGCAGGGAGCGCTCCGTAAAGAGAACTCAACGGATTACACATCGCCCATCCTCCCTTCTGCCGACCGCGACACTCGCGAACCTCGTCGAGTGGAACCCGGCTTACCGAGGTGTCAGTCCCGGCTCAGGTGTCGCCCGACCCCGCACCGTGTGGCGTGTGCCACAAGTACAGCCCGAGGATGGTGTGGTTCGCATTGGGATAGAGCCCAACGTTCTCGCCCGGCTTTGGTTCAGAGACCAACATCGGCGAGAACATCAGGGCCCTGTTCTGCCGGTTCGGGCGTCGGGTCGGGAGGTGGAGGCACCTCGGAGCCATTCGTGGCCCCTGGGCGCGGCCCGCAGGTTCGTGGTCGATGGGATCCTCACCGGACTCGGCCTTGACATGGAGAATCGTGCTTATCCATCACGGGCGGTCACGAGTTGCAGAAGACGCGAACCCGGGCCGTCCACCATCTCTTCTGGACGCTATGACCCGTTCATGTCGATCGCTCACAAGCATGCCGAACTGTGGCTTCGGTGCCCGGCTGGTGCGGTGATGCCGTACTCCTCGAGGGCATACTCGCTGCCCGGTGTTCTGCGCGCCCGCCGGAATTCACACAGCAGAGCCGACAGGCCGGTGCTGAGCCCACTCCCGCAGCGCCGCCCCATGCCGGGCGGTGTCCCGTTCTACGCCGAGTGCGAGAACGGGAAAATCCAGCCGCCGCATCGCTTCGGCGAGCATCCCCCTCACCGCTCGACCGTGGGAATCCTCGAGGCGGATGCCCGTCAGCGCCTGAGCCTTCCGGTAGGCGAGGGCGTCGAGTTGACGCTCGACGTCGCCGGCGCGGTAGTCGAGCCGGCCGGTGACGCCGGGGAACAGCTCCCGCATCTGCCGGTCCGCAGGAAGGTGTTCCGGGGAGATAGTGCTTGTTCAGCATGTTCGACCGAGTTCACGGGCGGGCACCTGTGCTTCCCCGGCTCGACGCTGCGCAGGTAAGACCCTCAGTCCTGATCGTCCAGCGATGCGACACGAACGTCCCGCCAGAATTCGCACAGCAGGGCCAACGAGTTGTGCTGATCCCACTCCCGCAGCGCCGTCACATACCGGGCATGTTCGACGGTGTCGCGTTCGACGCTGAGCTCGAGAACGGGAAAATCCAGCCGCCGCATCGCTTCGGCGACCATCACCCGGACCGCACGGCCGTTGAAATCCTCGAACGGATGCACGTGCAGCGCCTGAGCCTTCCGGTAGGCGAGGGCTTCGAGTTGACGCTCGACGTCGTCGGCGCAGTAGTCGAGCCGGGCGGTGAAGCTGTGGAACAGCTCCCGCATCTGTCGGTCCACATGAATGTGTTCCGGGGAGATAGTGGCCTCCCACCCGGACCGGCTTCCTGCGCCACCGGCCGGCGATGTCGGGCATCACGTCGATCAGGATCCGGCGATGGAACTCGCGGAGCAGATCCACGTCCATCGCCTCGTCGGCGAAGCGACCGGAGGCCACCTCGTCGAGCAGCCGGCGCAGCGGCTCGGCGATCAGATCGGCGACCTCGTGGTAGGTCTTCGTACCGAACAGCGTCTCGAACCGGCGGGTGCTGCCGGTATCGACCGGCTCCGTCGGCTCACCCACCGGTCACCGCTGCTGCGCGGGTCCGTGCGTGCACGATCAGTGCGAGCCCAGCACGGCCCGTTGACGCTGCCGTGCCTGCTCGATCCACCGGTCGGAGACCGGCTCGCCTTCCATCGCCATGCTGTGGATCACGTGATCGACCACGGCGGCGCGCCGCCGATAGACCTTCTCCTCGGTAGGCAGCGCACGCCACCGTGCGACCAGTGCCCGAACGTCGTGTGTGGTCACGGCGTGCTCCCTTCCGTCTCGATCCGGTCCGTTGTACCCCCATGATGGCAGCCGGTGGCGACAGCGAGCAATCGAGACGGGCTCTGCCGGCCTGCGGACGTATGCGGACCGCGGCGCTGTCGGCGCCGTGGTGTAGGCACAGCTGGACGACGAGACGGCGGATGTGTCTATCGCGCCCGCCGAGGCAGGGGGATCTAATGGTTGTGCTGCTCACGTTCGATGTGCTCGGAATCCTGGTCGCACTCGTCTGTGCGCACAGGTCGTATCGCCGTTACGGCCGCCCGGTCCGGGCGCTGGCGGCCGGCGTCGGAGAGCTCCTCGTTCTTCCGCTGATCGTCGTGGTGGCGGTCGCCGCGGCCACCCCACGCGCATCGCGTACCGGGTAGTGAAACGGGGTCGCGAAAAGGCAAAAAGTGCAGTTCAGGAAGCATTTTCTGCGCACTGATCGGCTAGAATTGATCTTGAAACGTTCCCGGATTCGGGGGGAGCTCCGCCCAGGGTCGGGCGCAGTCGAGGAGGTCGCGTGGCGGACGAGAACGCCAACCAGGACACGTTTGGAACCGAGGATCAGGGAGGACGAAATGGCGCCGCAGAGCGAGGAATTCACCACGCAGGTCGAGGGGATCGACCTGACGATCGCGGCCGAGACCAGGCGGATTCTGGTCGAGTGGCTGGGGATCGACCCGGCGACCGAGCAGGGGCAGATCGACCGGGAAGCGCTGTGCCTGCAGCAGATGACCGAGGACGCGGCCGAGCAGTTCGAGCAGGCAACGCCGACAGCTCCGGACGCGACGTACCGGGACGCGGTGCAGGCCAAGGCAACAGCCTGGCGGGCAGCGCGGGAGATGGTGCTGACCAACGAGCTGTATCCGCAAGTGACACCGGAAATCCGGGAAGCGCGGGAGCAGTTCGCGGCGTGGGCCGAGCAGGAAGCCGAGAAAAAGCCTGGTCCTGCGATCGGAGAAATGGCCGCACGGCACCCCCGACGCCGACCTGCTGCACCGCACCGAAGGCGTCATCAGCTACATGCGCATGCAGGAGCTGGCCGACGATCCGATCCCCGGCCGGTTCGACCTGCCACACTTCCAACGCATCCATCACCACCTGTTCCAGGACGTCTACCCCTGGGCCGGCCGGTTGCGCACCGCACCATGGGACTGGCCGATGGTCAAGATGGGGCCGGACGTCGCAGCCGTGCGCAACGGTCAGCGCCCCGTCACCGAGATCCCGCATTCGTACTTCAAGGCCCGCGACGTCCCCGAGGCCAGCGCCCTGGTTCTCGACCGCATCGCCGCCAAGGACAACCTGCGCGGACGAGGCCGCGACACGTTTCTCGATGATCTGACCAAAGTGTGGCTGCGACTGAATCACGTTCACAGCTTTCGTGAGGGCAACACTCGTACCCAATTCGCGTTCTTCCGGCAGCTGTGCACCGGGGCCGGCTACACCCTTCACACCGACCGCTTCATCGCCGTCAAGAGAGCCGACCTCGCCAGCAACCCTCTGCTCGGAGACCTCCGCGAGCAATTCGTCTGGGGGCGTTTCGAGTACATGCAGACCGGCGACATCCGCCTGATGCGCGAGGTACTCGACATGGCGATCACCGACGCCGGCGACCCGCTGCCCGTCGGTCCGATCATCGACCACGGCGTCGATCTGCGCGCCCTCGCCGCCGCGACCCTCGGCCACCCCCGATCACCACGAGCGATGGTCGACAGCGCACCCTCACCTGACGGAGACCCCACGAACGCCGTCGTCACCGAACCCGGTCGCACCCACCAGCACGGCCGTGGCCTCGGCTTCTGATCGAGGTGCACGGAATTCAGTGGTCCAGCTCGAGGCCGGAACCCCCGCCGGTGGCCGTGGTCGGGGTTCGGTGCACCGTCGCCCAGCAGCGACGTCGCCCGCCGAGGATGGGCCGTCGACGCCGCAGACAAGGCGGCGAGCCGTCTGTTACGTCCTTCGGGCGTGCTCGAATCCTACTGGACAACTCAGGCATTCGATCCGTAGGGGCCAGGGGAGCCGGGCGCCGGTGGGGTGGCCGGATCGGCGACGTATCGCCGGATCAGGGCGGCGAGCCGGGCCGGCACCATCGTCAGTCCCTCGATCTGCTGGTGCCGCTCGATCATCGCGACGAGATGGTAGAGCGCCCGAGCGGCGTCGCCTCGCGAGCCTTTCCGGACGGTGTCGAGCTTCCACCCGGCCAGGTCGTTGCGGTGCTCGAACACGATCGTCATCAGCGCACACAGGTCCCCGACGTCCTTCGCGGCGAGGCGAGAGCGCCAGGCGAGCGCCTTGAGGACGACGGCCGCCTCGAGGTCGGGGACCGGCACGTCGAAGACCACCGTGTCGTCGGTGGTCAAGCGCGCATGGACCCGCACCTCGAGCGGCTCGGACGACAGGGCCGACTGCAGCCCGGGTATGGCATCGAAACCGCGACCGTCGTGCTCGACCCTCTCCCACCGTCGGCCGCTGGTGCTGGGCACCAGCAGGTCGACGGCCAGGATTCCCTCGGAGCCCGAGGACGCTTCGTAGTGGTTGCCCCGCACCCGGCGGTACCCGCGTCGCACGAGGGCTTCGTGCAGGTCGGCGCCGGCTGCGACCACGGGGTCCATGCCGGCATCGGCGTCGGCGGTGACGCGGGCAACGCGCTCGGCGGTGGGGTAGACCCGGCCGAGAAGGTGCACCATGTGCCCGCCGATGACCCGGTAGTTGCTGCCGTGGGCGGCGGCTGCGAGATCCGCCGAGGCCCTGGAGGCCCCGATCGGCGGCGTTCGACGCTGCGAGGAGGTGCACCTCAGCCACGGAAGGTGCCCTCCTCGATCGCCTGGCGCAGGTGCCCGGCGGCATCGCGGGCGTCGGGTCCGGGGCTGCGCAGCACATCGTGCGTCGCGATCACCGGATCGACCAGGATCACCGGCGCGTCGGACACCATACGGGCGGTGCGCCACAGCGTCGGATCGGCGGGGACGATCACCTCGAGGGTGTGCGCGCCGGCGGTCGCGGGCGTGAACCCGGCCGCGGTGAAGTCGAGGAACTGCGGGACGTAGAGCACGGCCCGGGCCGGCAGCCGCCACGGCGCATACACATCGGCGGCCACGTCGCCGCTCTGCAGCACGGGAACGCCGATCGCCGCACAGAATCGGGCCGCGTCCGTGGCCTGCCGGAGCACCGGATCGAGCCCGTACCAGTACGTCGAGGCGCCGCCGGGGCCGGGATATTCGGTCAGGTGCTCGTCGAGCAGGGTCGCCCGGGGCTCGGCGATCCATCCGCCGGATCTGCGGTGCACGTGCCGGCTCTGCCGCACCGCCAGGGAGACGGCCTGCTGGGTGACCTCGAGGGCGGCGGCCAGGTTCGGCTGGGTCATCGGATGCTCGGCCAGCAGCAGCGCCCGCTCGGTCGCCCACCGGATCCACGGTTTGCGGCCGCGGCCGGGGCGGACGGGCGGGGTCGGCGCCGGTGCGGGGGCCGGTACGTCGTAGCGGGTGCCGAGGACGATGAGCAGCTCTTCGGCGGGTGCGATCACATCGACCGCGCCGTCGTGGGCCAGAGCCCGCAGGTGCGCGGTGGTGCGGGGGGTCACCACCAGCAGGCGGGACTCGGGATGCTTGCGCCGCAGCGTCGCGAGGAGGTGCGGGGTGGGGGGTCGCGGCTGCACCGTGACGTGCGCGGCCACCTCACGGCCGTCGGGCAGGACCAGGTCCAGACCGTCCAAGGAGCCCGAGACGATACGCGCATCGGTGCGCCGCAGCAGGTGCAGGGCGTCCGAGAGGGCATGGGATGCCGCGTCCATCTCCTCCGCCTTTTCGTCGTCTACCAGCACATACAAGCATATACGGCAATCAATGTTTTAACTTGTGCAGGGGGAGGGGTGGCGGTCACTGCGCATCACGGGAAGGGCACCGGTGCGCACCCCTGCGGCACGCGTGACCCGGCCGTACCGATCGGCCCATCCGTGGGTGGTGTCGTGGGGGTCAGGGGCCGATCACGGTGCGGGCGGTGGCGGCGACGGCGGGATGGGGGCCGGTGAGTCGGCCGCGGCGGATGGTCCCGGCGAGGAGTTCGAGGACGTCGAGGGTGGGGCTGGCGACGGCCGGAGCGAGTGACGGGCGGCCGTCGGCGCGCCACCCCAGGGCGAGCAGCAGGGCGCGGATCTCGGTGTGCCAGTGTTCGGCCGGGAGGCCGCTGGCGACGACGGCCAGGGCCGACCAGCCGGCGTGCCGGTCGAAGTCGGTCTTGCCGACCGGCAGCCGGGACACGATGTGCTGCCACAGCGCCAGGGGCCGGTCACGGTGTCGGCGGGCGAGCGTGGTCGGCGTCAGTCGGCCGTGTCGGACACGGAGCAGACCGAGTGCTCGCGCGCTGGTGCGCAGCTGGGCGAGCGGCCAGGTCAGGTCCTCGCGGTTCGCCTTGCCGATCCACCATCCGGTCAGACCGGTCCGGTCGGCGAGGTGCTCGACCAGTGTCGGCGGGAGGTAGCCGGCGCTGGTCAGCCGCGCCCCGTCGCCGATCAGGTCGAGCAGCACGAGATACGGCTCGAGCAGGTGTGCGGCGTCGGCCTCGCCTACCTCGACCACCGGGTGCGCGGCCGAGCGTGCCAGTAGCTGCGTCAGCGTCGGGTCGCCGTGGCGTTCGAGGTGTGTGCGCAGCGCCGCCAGTTCCTCGGCCACGGGCACCGGCGCGGCCATCGCCGCCGCGACAGCGGCGGTGGTGTCGGCGGGATCGAACCGGTCGGGATGCCAGCCCAGTGGCAGCCAGCCGCGGGCGTGGTCGAGGTCGTCGAACGGCGGCGGGACCGACGACGGGTCGCACCCGCCCCGCACCCACGCCGCCAGCTCCGCGTACCCCCACATG
>NZ_JAALEH010000126.1:0-11898 GCF_011058195.1 Rhodococcus sp. 14C212
CTCGTTACAACACCCGAAGGAGGCACTCCACTCTCGGTCAGATCTGCCCGATCGAGTACGAGCAGCGATCGGCTACGCTGGCCACCGCCGCATAGGAACGTGTGTCCACATCTCGGGGGGAAGCCCCCCTGGCCAGCGCCGACCATCCGGCCTGGTACACAGTCCCGGCCGAACACCGCACCCGCGGACACGCCGCCCTGCAAGTCCTCGCCCAGGACCCGTTCCCCCTGCCTCCAAGCCTGGAGGCACCGACCTCCCATACGAGGAAGGACCTGTAATCCAGCCCTACGTCAACTGCGAGGACGTGTCGGAGGGCACCCCTTCCGTCCGCGTCGCCGCGACTTGTCAGGCGGTTGAGGGAGATTCCGTCGGGATTCGGCCGGGACAGGCATCGGACGCAAGGACGAATCGCGACATATGGGGCTCTTCGCAGTTGGTAGGGGCGTGATGTTGTCCGACCCCGTGCCGTGTCGGTGATTGGAAAAGGGCCCGCCCTTGCGAGCTGGGTGTTCTTCAGGCATCCAGACCAGCAACGAACGCGAGCATGGTCCACAGTAGGGGTTCACTGCTGCTCGATCTCAACGGCGTCATCGTCCAATCGGTGCGGCGCGTCTACGACGGCAGTCGCATCGTCCGGCGACGCAGTCACCGGCGACGGCTGGACCTGCGAGCCCCAGCCGGAGGCCACGATCCCGCACATCTGCATCAACGGTGACCTTCACATCGGGCTGCGCGGCAACGCGGCACCGGCCAACCCACCAGCCCCGCACCGTCCGTCATCCGCACCCGGCACAGAACTCGAGCCCGCAACCGGTCAACACCAGCGCGCCGCTGTACCTGCACCCGCCACTACGATCGACGACGTCCACTGCGGACCGGTCACCGACGCCGCCGGCGCCACCACCTCATCGCCGTCGGCACCGCAGCCGGACAAGTCGGCTGCACCGACGCCCTCACCGACACCGTCACCAGCGACGGCTGGAATTGCCAAGCCGAACCCAACCCCGGTGCTCCCACTGCCTGCCACAAGGACGGCCTCACCCTCGCCCTGCGCGCTAGCTGACCACCTCCCGGTGCGTGTTCGGTTCCTCGTCCGACACGACCACGCACCGGGCATCCTGAAAACGAGACTCGTCCTAACTTGCAGTCGACTAACGCGGCTGCTCACATCCACCGACTCCGGATTTGTTGACGGGCCGTTTGGACGTAAGTCCACAGCACGCAAAGGGCGGCCATCACGATCAGGCCGTTCAGAGTCGCCCGTTCTGGGGTGGCCGTCGGAACGAGATGTATCGATGCCCGAAGAAGGTCGCGCCCGCGACAACCGCCATGATCACCACCGCGGACGGGATTCGGGGAAGGCGCAGCGTCTCCACGGCGACAGTGAGCAGGACGATGTTCAACAGCAAGCCGCCGGAGTTGACCGCGACGAACCCGAAGAAGTCGCGGACCACCCGACCACGAACCCGGAACACCAGGGTGCGGTGCAGCACGAACGCGGTGACGACACCGATCGCGTAGGCGAGAACGACAGCCACGGCAGGTGGCCAGCGGTCGCCGAGAACGGCGAGCCAGAACACTGTCAACGCCATCCCGAAGATCGTGTTGAACCCGCCGATCAGAGCGAAGCCGACCTCCTGTCGGCGCACCGCACGCAGCAGCAACCCTGGGGCCGGAGCGGTGGAATCCCCATCACCGGAGGCGTGACGGCCGTCGGGATCGATCACGGCGTCACACCGACCGGTGCATGATCGGGTTCGTCGCCCGCCGTGGCGGGGGTCGCGGTGGTGCCGCGGCGCCGAGTTCGCATCCAGAGCCACTGCAGGACACCGAGCCCGGCGAGCCCGGCTGCGGCGCTGACGATGCCGATCTTCCAGCCCGGCGGCCGCCAGGTCAGCACCAACTCGGCATCCTGCGTGCCCGCAGGGACGTCGATGGCGACGAAGGACTTCGCAACCGTGGTGATCGGGATCCGTTCGCCGTCCAGGGTGGCGCGGTAGCCGGGCCAGCCGAGGCGAGCGAAGACCACGCGCCCCCCGCCGGACGAGCTCACGCGCACCCGGCTGGTGGTGTCGGTCTCCGACAGCGACACCGCGTCGACTCCGTCAATGTCGGAAATGCGGCCGTTGCGAGACGAAACCAGCCCGTCCTCGCGTTCGAGCACCCAGATGTAGCGGTCCTTGTCTGGATAGTCGACCCACGTCCAGCCTTCGGGGGCGGACTGGTCGCGTGCGTCCGGGTACATGGTTCGCTGGAGCACGACCCGATCGACGTTCATCAGGTCGACGAGGGTGCGGCCGGTCTCGGTTTCGGGTGTGAAGACGCGGCGGTACGCGTCCGGGCAGACGCTGCCGTCCCACCGCATACACAGCAGGTCACCGAACCAGTAGTGACCGCTGGGTGTGTAGCCGTTGACGTAGTCCAGTTCGACCGCGCGGGCATAGTTGCCGAACACCAGCGAGCCGTAGGCGGCGTCGACGCTCTTGTCATCAGGACCGAGTAACCCACGGTCACCGAGTTGCAGTGTCGTACCGAGGAATTGAGGGAAGGCGTTCTGGGCGTCGGAGCGGTGCGCGGGCAGGTTCCACGTCATCGGCGTCGGCTGCGCCGCATTCACCTGGAGAAACGCGATCGGGAACATCGCCACGATCGTCAGCGCGGCCGCGAATGCGGTGCCCCGGGTACGGCCCAGCCACACCACCGCCACGCCGAGCGCGGCGACACCAACCGCCGAGAGCAGGTGCCACCCTGCGTTGGCGGGATCGGCAGAGACCGATCGTGCCAGCAACACCGCAATCAGAGCACCGGCCGCGGCGATGCGGCCACGCAGGTTCTGGACGGTGCCGAATCGTCCGATCAGCACGCACACCAGGACCAGGAGGCCGAGGGCGAGCATCGGCAGCACCCGGGCCGGCCAGCGCAGCGGACCGATGGTGCCGGGCCCGGCCGCCCACATGAGAATCACCAGTGAAAACAGCGCCACCGACGACAGCTCCCGCCACGCACCCGCCGCCCGCCGCCAGTCGACGAACGCCAGGGCCGGAACCAGGAACCAGGCGATGTAGGTGACCGGCAGCGGCTGCACGTAGCCCCACCACGAGGTGAACGCGGGCAGCGCGCTGGGCAGGCTGGCGTTGAGCGATTCCGACCAGGGGACGGTGAGGAAGGGATCGTTGATCACGTCCCATGCACCGCGCCACGTGACGTCCGCGGACAGCATGCTCGGCAGGAACGCAATCAGCCCCGCCAGGCCCGCGCACGCGGACACCGCGGTCAGGCGCGCGATCGGCTGCCAGCGACGTCGGTACAACAGCTCCCCGACCGCGACCGCGGCCAGCACCAGGATCGCTTCGATGGCCGGGAAGATGTACTGCGTGGTGATCGTCAGGTACAGAAAGACGAACACCGGGATCGGTCCACCCTCACCGCGCGTGTAGCGCACCGACGAGGCCCAGGCGTGCACGATCCACGCCGTGCCGGTCAGCGCGGTCACCCAGGTGGCCTGGTCGAAGAACAGGAACCACCCCGACAACGGGAACGCGACACCCGCAACCGCCGACCACACCGGGCGCGCCCCGTAGACCAGGCAAATCCGGTACACGCCGAGGGCGACGATGATCGAAAAGACCAGTTTGACCACGGTCGCGTACAGCGCGACGTTGTCGACCGACGGAGCAATGACGTCGATCAGCAACTGCGGCGGATTGAACAAGCCGGCGTCATCCATCGTGTTGTTGCCGGCCATCCACTGCTCGGGAACCATCACCGGAAACACGCCCTCACGTAGCGAGCGACCGAGTCCGACCCAGAGGGCGGTGTACTGCGACTCGGTGTCGTCGGTGAAGTAGTGCCGCGCGTTCGCCAGCACCACCGCAAGGTAGCCCGCCACCACCCCAACCACGGCGACAAAGCCCCACCGCACGACGTCTCGCCGGGAATCGGATACAGCACGCTCGGTCACGAGTCCCTGACCCTACCGCGCGCCCGGCAGCCTCAGCCGAGCGAAACGCCGCGCGCACCCCCCGGAACTCCCTACGTTGCGTGTTAGTGTTCGGCCATTCGCACTCGCGCCGCACCTTCTTTCCAGAGACTGTCGGCACCCGCCGTCGCCGCAGAAAGTCGCTACAGCTGATGCCGCTTCCCGAGCCCCGGTCTCCCGAGCACCCGGTCGTGCGCCGCCACCTGCTCGATCCCGAGCCCGACACAGACGCGTCGACACGCCCGCTCACCGTGTCGGTCGTGGTGCCCGTCTACCGGGGCGAGCAGACGATCAGCGGACTTGTCGCCGAACTCGACCGGCTCGCATCGCCGCAGCGCTCCCCCGCCGGCGCCGTGTTCATCGTCGACGAGGTCGTGCTGGTGCACGATCACGGCCCGGACCGCTCCGACACGGTCCTCGAAGAACTCGAGCGCACCCATCCCCAGGTGCGGGTGGTGTGGCTCAGCCGCAACTTCGGACAGGACGCCGCCACAATCGCCGGGCTGGCGGCCGCGCACGGCGACTGGATCGTCACGATGGACGAGGACGGCCAGCACGACCCGACCTTCATCGGTGCGTTCCTGGACGCCGCCCTCGCTCAGCGGGCCGAACTGGTGTACTCGAAGCCCACAAACACCCGCCCCCACCCGTTGCTGCGCAACCTCACCTCCCGCGGCGCGAAGCTGGTGCTGGCGACGTTGTTCGCGTTCCCCGACTCGACCCGGTTCGAGAGCTTCCGCCTCATCCGCGGCGACGTCGGTCGCCAGCTCGCCGAGGTCGCGTCGAACGGCGCATACCTCGACGTCGCACTGTCCTGGGTGGTCGGCACGGTCGCCCAGGTCCCGGTCACCCTGCGCAGCGAGGGCCGCACAGAGTCCGGCTACAACTACCGACGGTTGTTCTCCCTGTTCTGGAAGATGGTCCTGTGCACCGGCACCCGAGGCCTGCGCCTGGTGAGCCTACTGGGCATCACGCTGGCCGCAGCCGGAGCGGTGATGGCGGGCATCGTCGTCTACGAGGCACTGACGACCGAGAACTGGGCACCCGAGGGATGGGCATCATTGATGGTGGTAATGCTGCTGTGTTCCGGCGCGATCCTGTTCTCGCTCGGCCTGATCGCCGAGTACCTCGGCGTCGCCCTGCACGTACTGGTCGGCAAACCCCTCTACCTCACCGTCCGGTCACCGCTGCCGCGACCCGACCAAGAGCCGCCCGCATCGGGAGCAGCCGCCGGCACGACGGAAGTCCGCGAACATGAGCACTGAACACATCCTGTTCAGCCGCCCGCACCGCGCACGCCGCGAGTTACCGAACCTCGAAGCAGTCCTCGGCTCCGACCACAGCCACGGGGACGGGCCGTTCACCGCCGCGGCGACCGCAAAACTCAAAGCGATCACCACGGCACCGCACGCCCTGCTCACCACCTCGTGCACCTCGGCGCTGGAGATGGCAGGCCTGCTGCTCGAACTCGGCCCGGGCGACGAGGTGATCGTGCCGAGCTTCGCGTTCACCTCCACCGCAACGTCGATGGCGTTGCGTGGCGCCACCTGCGTGTTCGCCGACATCGACCCCGCCACCGGCAACCTCGACCCGGCGGCGACCGCGGCAGCGCTCACCCCGAGCACACGAGCCATCGTGGTCATCCACTACGGCGGTGTGGCCGCCGACATGGCCGGACTGCTCGATCTGGCGACCGCACACGCTGTGGCCGTGATCGAGGACAACGCGCACGGCCTCGGCGGGCGTTGGCGCGGCCGGCCTCTCGGCACCATCGGTACCCTCGGCGCACTGAGCTTCCACGACACCAAAAACATCCACTGCGGCGAAGGCGGCGCCCTGCTGCTGACCGACGACCTCTTGATGGACCGGGCCGAGATCATCCGGGAAAAGGGCACCGACCGCGCCCGATTCCTACGCGGCACCGTCGACAAGTACTCCTGGCAGGACCTCGGATCCAGCTATCTGCCCAGCGAACTGAACGCCGCGGTCCTCGACGCCCAACTCGACGAGTTCGACCTCATCCAAGCGGGCCGTCACCGTGTGTGGAACGCGTACGCGGCCGCGCTACCCGAGTGGGCGCAGCGAAGCGGCGTGCAGCTGATGACCGTCCCCGACGACCGGGAGCACACCGCCCACTTGTACTACCTGCGCACCCCGACCGAGCAGCACCGCGACGACCTGATCCGGCACCTCGCCGAACGTGGGATCTCGGCGCCGTTCCACTACGTGCCGCTGCACTCGAGCCCGGCCGGGCTCAAACTTGGTCGCACACCTCAGCCGTGTGTGCACAGCGACGAGTTCTCCCGAAGCCTGCTGCGGCTGCCGCTGTGGCCGGGCCTGACCGATACCCAGGTGGAGCGGGTGATCGACGCGGTCACCGCGTTCCGGATCTGAGCCCTCACGCGGCGAGAACGAACATCTTCTCGCGCCCGCCCGCGATGAGACGCTGCTCGAGCACCCTGTGACGGTGTGCTGCGAACAACTCGTCGAGGCTCTGCTCGGTGAACCGGTGCGCCCGGGCGCCGTCCCCTGCGTCGGTGTACCGCTTGCCGAGAGCGGCGAGCACCCGGTTGTCGCTGGTGGCGAGGTTGCGGATCGGTTCGGCGATGATCACCCTTTGACGTGCTGCGGCCAGCATCCGATCGAGGATCGGGGCGGGATCGGGGAGGAAGTGGTACAGGCTTGCCTGCATCAGCACGACATCCACCGCCGGTAATGGAGTGTCGGCGTGCAGGTCCCACACCTCACCACGACCCCCCGCGTTGATTACGTCCGCGACGAACCGCTCGTTGAGGTCGAGTCCGTGATAGTCGACGCCGCGGCCGCGCAGGTGCCGGGTGTACAGGGTCGCCGGACCACAACACAAGTCCAACACCTCCGAACCCGGCGGGACCTCCGCCGCGATGGCACGAAACCGGGCCCTGTAGTGACGTCCGTACAGCACGCGCATCAACACCCCATAGACGGCGGCGTTGCGGTAGATGAGGCTGGCGCTCACGAGAATCAACTATGCCAGGTCCTCGGGGAAGCTAAGGATCGTCATCGACCATATTCATGCAACCTGAGAGCTACATACACACCCATACGATATTTCCGCAGTCGGTTTCGACTGGCTAGTAGTTGGCGGCGTCCTGCTCGAACGGCAGATAAGCCCTGGACGACGTTCCATCGTCAGGCCGCCCCGGTGGCGGTGCCGGCGCGCGGTCCAGCCAGAGTCCGCGGCGCTCACTGCGCCCCCCTCCGACGCTCGCCCGCACTTCCCGCACATCCCGCACATCCCGTACAATGAGGACAAGGAGGTATGCCATGACCGGGAGACGGCGACAGACGCACACCACCGCACATGTGCGGGTGCCGCGGCACCTTGCTGGTCGTCGCCACCGCGTCGGCAGGTGGAAGGTGACCGTCGCCGAAGACGGTGGCACCCTGGCGTGGTCGCGGGTCACCGAACTGACCATCGCCACTCCGACACCACGTTCACCCGCACGGGTCGTGCAGACCAAGGTCGAGGCGCTAGAGGTCGCCGCGCAGATCCTGCGTGAGGAGCTGTCCGGTTCGAGCGCGCCGACAGGTCCTTCGGCCGTGTCCGCCCCCGCCCGTCACCCCGCCAGCGTCCGTGACGACGAATGGGGGCCGGCGCCGCGACCGACGCAGACCGCGGCACTGGAGGCGGAGAACCTGCAGCTGCAGGTCGATCAGCGGCGCGAGCAACTCGCTGCCTCCTTCACCCGCACCCAGGTCGCGGACATCCTCGGCGTCTCCAAGCAAACGGTGTCGGACATGGCAGCCGACGGTCGGCTCGTCGGCCTCAAGGACGGCCGAGAGTGGCGGTTCCCGACCTGGCAGTTCACCCCCGACCGTGCAGACCCGGTCCTGCCCGACCTCGACCGGCTCACCCGTGCCTTCCCCGGCGGTGAGGTCAGCCTGTCACGGTGGATGACCCGCCCCAACGACACCTTCGCCGGCCGCACCCCCGCCCAGGAAATGGCCCGCGACAGCGACCGGGTCGTCACCGTCACGACCGGCCTCACCGCCGCCGGATGGTAAAGCCCCTCCCCGCTCCGGTACGGCCCCTGCCGGCGGCGGATCACCGCTGGACCTGGACACCCACCGACCCTGCCACGGCTCCGTGGTTCCGGATCTATCACCAAGACAGGTTCACCCCGAACGGGATCACCTTCCGTCGTTTCGGGCCGCTGGCCCGTTTCGATCACTACACCCCCAACCCGCCGGCGATGGATCCGGACGGGCGAGCGGTGCTGTATATGGCCGTCGACCTCGCCACCAGCGCGTGCGAGGTGTTCGGGGAGGCCGGCGTCGCCGCCCTGTGCCCACACTGGCGCGTCACCCAGGTCGAGCCCGTCCGCGACATCACCACCTACGACCTCACCACACCCGGCGCGGCCATGGAGATCGGAGCGCTGCCGGCCCTCGCCGCCGACCACGAACACCGCGGCCTCACCCAACAGTGGGCCCGCGCCATCTACGAAGACCAACCGGCCACAACGAAAGTCGACGGCATCCGCTACCGCACCGCCTACAACGACGACCACGCCCTCGCACTCTGGGACTGCGAGAACGCCATCACCATCGCCCTCGACCGCTCCGGACGACTGCGGGACCTATCCCTGATCCACCCGCACATCCATCCCCGCCTTCTCGCCGCCCTCGTCCCCCGCCACATCACCGTCACCGACACCGACGAAGACCACTGCCCCAACTGCCGACGCGCAACCACGCCCTGACCTCGCGCGACGCCGCCCAGGCCATGGGCATTGCGCCGACGACACCATTCGTTCGCGAAGAGGACAGGACCGCGCGGAGTCGAGCCGGATTTCCAGGACCACAGCGCACTGGACAGCGCCCCCAGCCTGGGCAGATGACAGGTCCTCGCACCGGAACTTGTGTTCGGATGGTGCTGGTCATCCCATCGGCGGCTCACAGGACCCGAGCGTCGGGGGCGGTTGATGGACGCTGATCCTTCCGCACAGCTCGGCAACCGATCGCCCTTCAGAGAGACCATACGCAGACCCATACCATCACCCATACTCGTGAGAAGTCGTCACGGACTCTCCCGCCCTGGCACAGTCAGCACGCATGCAATATGCGGCTCATCGCGTCTTTCTCCGCCTGAGTCACCCACAACCGGTACAAGGCCTTGACGGTGATCTGACGCGAGACGTAAGCGCAGCGGTAGCCCCGGTTCGGCGGCAACCACGAGGCGGCATCGGAATCGGACTTCTGCGTGTTGGTCGGCCCGTCGACCGCCTGCAGGTTGCGTGGGTCGTTTGCCAGATCCCGGCGCTGCTCGGCGCTGAGCTGCTGCGCGCCCTTCTGCCAGGCATCCGATAACGCCACGACGTGGTCGATCTGCACCGCAGTGGAGGTGTCCTGTCCCCGCACGAAGGCAATCGTGGTGCCGGTGTATGTGTCGTGCAGTGTGCCGGTGGCGACGATGCAGTCGCGGGTGCCGGACTTGTAGGTGACCTCGACCAGGTCCCGCCGCAGGATGTCGTTGCGCGTATCGCACCCGTTGTGACCGCCGGCGACCACTACGTCGTCGCTCCAGGCCTGCCCGAACTGCTCCCGACTGTATCCGGTCTTCGGGGCCCGGCCCTTAACCGGCAGCGTGTCCAGCGTGGTCAGTGCCCCAGCCGCATCAACCGCCGGCGCAGGCGCACCGCCGCTCGATCCGTCAGGAAACGCATCGACCACCGAACAACCCGGCACCACGAGTGCAACAGCCAACACACCGGCCGCAAATCCTGCTCGGGCTGAACGGTTTCGACGACGCATATAGGTACTGCTCCTGCTCTCACATCTCAAGAAAGGTTCGATAGCGCGTCCTCGAGTATCACGACCGGCCCGGACCTCGCGCGCAGCGCCCCACCGAAGGGCAATGCCCACTCCCTGCCCGCTCGCCGCCGCGCCCTTTCTTGCGTGCGCCGGCAGCGCCATGATGTCCGCTCCAGGTGGTGAGAGTGTCCCGAAGCGTCAGCGTCCCAACTTCCCCTTGCAGATGGACACGCCGCCACCCCAGTCGATGCCTGCACGCGCCCCCGGCATCGCTGGAGCAAATCCCAAGATCCAAGCCCGGTACGCGCTGTCTTCTTCCTGTAACCACTGGTCACGGTGTAACGAACCAGGCGGTCTGTGCGACGCCTCACAAGAATCGTTAGAACTACAAACGGAAAAGATCAGATGAGTTCTCCCGCCAACTGGCATCCCGACCCATTCGACCCCACTATCGAGCGGTGGTGGGACGGGACGCAGTGGACCGACCAGACCCGCCCCCTCGGGTTCGCCGGCTCCGACCAACCGACGCAGGTTTTCGGGGCCGCTACTCCTGCCCCAGCGATCCCCGGCGAAGGCAAGAAGCGCCCCAAGTGGCCGTGGATCGCCGGCGCTGTGGTCGCCGCAGTGGTCGGAATCGCGTCCTGCACCGGTGGGGACAAGTCCGACGAGCCGGTCACGCCCGTGGTCGCGACCTCCACCACGGCGGCACCGACCACGACACGCACCACCACCGCGACCACCACGCGGCCGACCACGACGACACCGGCGCCGACCACAACCGCTGCCGCGGCGGTACCCACTACCCGTCAGGCCGTGCCGACCACCACCGTCGCCCCCGCGCCGGTGTACACCACTCCTGCGCCTGTGTACACGCCGCCGCCGGTCTACACCACTCCTGCGCCCGTGTATACGCCGCCGTCGGTCTACACTCCCACCGCCCCCGCGGTGGAAGCCCCGTCGAGCGTCTACTACAAGAACTGCGACGCCGCACGCGCCGCAGGTGCGGCGCCGATCTACGCCGGTGAGCCCGGGTACGCCTCCAAGCTCGATCGCGACAACGACGGAGTCGCCTGCGAATAACCCCTCGCCCATGCGGTGCTGTGGCCAGGACGACGATCCTGGCCACAGCCTGTTCGCCCCGCGCCACGCTGCCCCGAAGTGTGCGCTGTCGCCCTGGCGGACACCCGCCGTCAGTCAGGCAACTACGAAAGAAGAAGCACGCGGATGCGATTGAGCAAAGGCCAGAACACCACCCTCGACGCCACCACGGTGTCCGTGGCATGTCGGCGACGGCACCAGTTCGGCCTCGACGCGGATCTGTCCGCGCTGTTGCTCTCCGCCGGTGCCGTGCGCAGCGACGAGGACTTCGTGTTCTACAACCAGTCCCACTCCGCCGACCACACGGTCCAATACCACGGCACACATGCCGCCGGCACCATGATGACCGCCACGATCAGCTGCGACTTGGCCCGGCTCGACCCGCACGTCGAGGCGATCGCCTTCGCGATCAGCCTCGACGCCCCCGCCGGACACACCCTCACCGAGCTCGGACCACTCGACATCACCGTCACCGGATCCGACGGTGCCGCGCTGGCCGAGTTCACCGTCAGCGACCTGAGCACCGAAACCGCCGTGGTCGCCGTCGAGATCTACCGCCGCAACACCGACTGGAAACTCCGCGCGATCGGGCAGGGCTACAGCGACGGTCTCGCCGGACTAGCACGTGACTTCGGCGTCACCATCGACGACGAACCCACCTCGGCTCCTCCCCCTCCCCCACCGCACCCCGGGGCCGCTCCAGTCGTGCCGGTCGCGCCGCGGATCGACTGGACCAATCCTCCGGTCCCGGCCGGCTACGAAATCTAAGGAGCATCGCCCGTGGGCTTCCGCTTCAGCAAGAGCATCCAGCTTGTTCCCGGTGTGCGCCTGAACCTCAGCCGCAGCGGTGTCGGCTACTCCGTCGGCGGCAAAGGCATGCGCATCACCAAACACGCCAACGGCCGCATCAGCCGCACCGTCTCCGTCCCCGGCACCGGACTGTCCCATCAGCAGACTCTGCGCACTGCCCCACGCCGCACCCGCACCACCACCGCCCGCACCCCCGCATCACCTCGCCGCACCAC
>NZ_JAALEH010000127.1:0-11778 GCF_011058195.1 Rhodococcus sp. 14C212
TATTCCTCCAGCGGGCCGGGCGCCGCCGGGCAGGGCCGATGTCGGGTCATCACACACCCCCAGGAACCGCACGAGCACTACTTCCGGCTTACCTCGGACCCGTCGGAAAGTCAACAAACTACCGTTAATCCCGCAACCCAACAGTGTCGAGGTGCGGATGATGCCGTTGACACTCAGTCCGACGAGTTGTTCGACGTCGTCCCCCCACGTACCGCGTCTCATGACGCCCATGATCACCGGGAAATGCCGCGATCGAGGGGCGCAACGGGAGGACGGACCAAATCTGTGGATGAACGGCGTGGTTGTGGACTACCGGTCTCGGACGGACGGACCGAATGTCACATGGGTTCGATGCGATCGAAGCGGTGTGACATTCGGTCCGAGCGGTCAGGGGACGACCCAGGTCCCGACTCCCGGCAGGTACGTGAAGCCGTTCGGGACGGTGACGGTGGCGACGATTCGGCCGGAGCCGGTCTCGGCGCGGGGTGTACCGGTCATTCCTCCGCCGAGCACCGGCCGGGACGGGAGTTCGTTGGTCCCGCTGGCCCCGGTGGTGATGTTGGTCCAGGAGATTTTGCAGTAGCACCACATGCTGCCGCCGAACCAGCTGATACCGGGCTCGTCGGGGTCGACGCGCACCGTGACCGCTTCGTTCACCAGGGCGCCCCCGTAACCGAACGAGCCGGACTCGCCCGATCCGATGACACGCGTGAGCGTAGTGGCGGTTTCGGGAGCGGCGACGGCTGCCGGGGCAGTCGCCACTCCGGCGCCGAGAACCGCGACGGTAACCGCCGCGAGCCCGAATGCACGCTTCTTCGACATACAGTTCCTTCCGTAGCCGGCCCACCCCCGCTAGCCCGATGAACAGTTCGCAATCGAGCAGAATCGAACATTCGTGACATCGTGCCCGAACCGGACGCCGTTACCGGCGGCGCGACTCGCGTTGGCCGAATGTCACATTCGGTCGATAGAAGCGAAGCGATGTGACATTCGGCCAAACAGCACGAGAGGACCGCACGCGGGAGTCGGCGGCAGAAGGGCGACCTACTCGTAGACGCGCAGCGTGCCCGGATTCCACAGGCCGGAGCGCGTGACCGCCTCGGTCTGCGGCTCGGCCGGCACCGCGTCCGGGTAGAACCGCACGTACCGCTCGAGCGAGCCCCAGTCGCGGGCCCAGTCGTCCTTCAGGTACGTGGGGATCTGCTCGGGGCGGGCGAGGGCTTCGGTGAAACCGAGGGGTCCACCGTTGTCCGCGGATTGCCAAGTGTCGGTGGAGGATACGGCCAGCGGACGGTCCGGCAGGATGCGGTAGTTCGGCATCTCGGCGATGCCGTAGCGGTGGTCGAACGGGCGCTGGCACGGGAACTGCAGGCCGACCGCCCAGTCGAGCAGCACCGGCTGTTCCGCGCCGACCACGGCATTGAGCGTGTCGAGCTTCGGCACGCGCGGCGGGGTGAACGCCAGCCACTGGTCGCCGGTGAGGTTGGGATCGTTGGCGACGATGCGGACGGCATCGGTGTCGGCGGGGAGCTCGGACAGCGGGATCCGCAGGTTCCGCCACGACGGTGCAGGTCCGATGTCGCGCGGCAGGTAGGTACCCTGCGGCTCGACGGTGCCGTCGGGCAGGCGCCTGCCGTACTCGACGAGCAGCGACTGGCCGTAGGTGGTGGCGCCGGTGTCGTCGACGGACCAGATGCGGCCGGCCGCCGAGATGACGACGAGCGGCGCGTCGTCGCTGCGCTCGGGCAGCCCGTACCAGCTCGACGTGAGCAGCGCCGGTTCCTGCACCCCCTCCTGGTAGCTGCCGAGCACCGGAGTGACGGCCGGGTCGAGGCCGAAGGGCAGCTTGGCCTCGGAGCCGTTGACGGTGCGCGCGCCGGTGCCGCCGGTGGTGCCGCCCCCGGCGCCGGTCTCGAACGTCGGACCGACGCTCTGGTTGTCGGTGTTGCCCTGGCCGGGCTTGACCTCCACGTAGTCGGCGGTGAGGTCCGACGGGATGCCGTTGGGACTGAAGCCCTCGGGGGCCGCGCCGGCGAGGGCGTCGCCGTTCAGCGGCGGGTTGTCCGGGTCGACGATGGGCGCGAGCCGGCCGGAGTTCGGGTCCGATTCGACGAGTACGTCGTTCGCCAGGCCGCACGTCTGGCCTGTGAGCGCGCCGACGTTGGACCGGGCGAGCGAGTACGCCGGGTACTGCGACACGGCGCCCTTGAGCAGCGACAGCACCTCGAAGAGCACCATCGCTCCGGCGACGACGGTCAGGGGCGCGGCCGCGAACTTGCGGATCCGGCGGCCCTTGCGGGTCGTGGGCTTGGGCTGCGGCGGCGCGTAGCCCTCACGCAGGTACTGCCACGCGACGAGTCCGAGGGCCATCCCGAAAAGGAGCAGGAGCAGCGAGCTGGACTGGTTGCCGTTGAACGAGACGGTCTTGTCGAACCACGGGATGCCGTAGCTCGACACGTACCACCAGCCGTTGATGCCCGCGAACGACACGGCCAGCACGAACAGCAGCCCGGCGACGAAGATGGTGCGGTTGCGCCGCGACCGCAGCGCGCTCGCGGAGACGATGACGGCGGTGAGCGCGGCGAGGGAACCCGCGATGCCCGCGTACGCCCCGAAGTGGTGGGTCCACTTCGTGGGGTTGAACATCATGAAGAAGATCGTGCCGAAGACGATGCCGATCAGCCGCCACGACGGGCCGGTCGCGACGCCGGGGATGCGGCGGCGGCGCAGTAGCACCAGCAGCGACGTGAACAGGCACAGCAGCATGACGAGGAACGCGAACCGGCGCGCGAGCGAGCCGTCGACGGTCTGCACGAACAGGTAGTAGTAGCGGAGGAAGTCGTTCCACCACTCCTCGTTCGGGCCGATGATGGTGCGCACGCGGGTGGCCTCGAGCACGGCGGCGAGGGTCTGGTCGGCGAACACGACGACGAGCACGAGGGTGCCCGCGGCGGCGATCGGTGCGAGCAGCGGCAGCGTCCCGACCTCACGGTGGCGGCGGACGACGATGCGGGTCATGGGCCGGACGCCGGCGAGCAGCGCGGCCACACACATCAGGCCGGTCGGGGCGGCGGCGAGGGTGAACGCGCCGATCATGACGGCCGTCGCGGCCGGCAACAGCCGGCCGGTGGCGATCGCCCGTTCGATCGAGCACCAGGTCAGCAGGGCGCCGAGCGCGACGATCGGCTCGGGGCGCAGGCCGTTGTTGTAGGGCAGCCAGAAGGCGAGGAACACCAGGCCACCGGTCCACAGGGCGACGGTGTTGTGCCGGACGGCGCGACCGAGGCGTGGCACCACCTCGCGGCTGATCACCATCCAGCAGGTGATGCCGGCGAGCAGGGCGGGCAGCCGCATCCAGACGCTGGCGGTGGAGACCTCGGCGAACGCGGCGAGCACGTCGTAATACCAGCCGAACGGAGCCTCGGGGACGCCGAACCAGCGGAAGTAGTTGGCCATGTAGCCGGAGTGCTCGGAGACCCGGGCCATGGTCAGCAGGTAGCCGTCGTCGGAGGTGTTCGCACCGAAGAAGTGCCAGCCGACGAGGGTGCCGACGACGACGGCGTCGACGCCGGTGAACTTCCACCAGTGCGACGGCAGGAAGCGGCGGTGCCCGCGGCCGTCGGTGCCGTCGAGCTTGGCGAGCGCGGCGATCGCCAGCGCGGTCGACAGCGTCGCCAGGATCATCGCGAGGAGCTTGACCAGCGTCGGCGACGACGAGAACCGGGAGTCGACATCGACGGTCACCGACATGCCGGGCACCGTGGTGTCGAGGTCGCTGAACACGCCCACCACGAGGGGACGCAGGTCGCCGGTCAGCTCACCGGAGCGCGGGTTGCCGTTCTCGTCGCTGAGGCCGACGAACTCCGCGGTGGTGCGGTCGACGTCGGAGAAGATGCTGATCTCGGTGCACGCGGCGGACTCGACGTCGCTGCGCGGGGCGGTGGCCACGACGACGTTGCGGTCGAGGACGTCGACGTTCTCGGCGCCCACTCGCACGAACATCGCGTTGAGCGCGGCGCCCTCACCGCTTGCCGGTGCGGTCGCGAGGAGGAGGCCGCCGCCCGGCGGCATGCCGGCGACGGCGGTACACGGCACCGTCGCACTCAGCTGCCGCGGTACCTGCGACATGAGCGGCACCTCGACCGGCGCGGTCGAGCCGTTCTGCGGCCACGTGACGGTGGCTTCGGTGACCTCGACGGGCAGGAACGGGGTCGCGACGGCGAGGAGCACACCGAGCAGGCCCGCCACCGTGGCGACGAGCCGGGCGGTGCGGTATCGCGCCCGCAGATCCCGGGCAACCGGCGGCCGGGTTACGGCTGCGGAGGGGGCGGGAACTGTGGTCACGTCGTCGGGCACGATTGTCGATGGTATCGGGCCCAGCTGAGTGGACGCACCGTCCCTACCGCGGCGTAGGACCCTATTCACGCATTACGGGCACTCCGTCGCGGATCGGTCCGGGCGACCACCAGCCCCAGCGGACGACGTCCTCGGTGGCGATCTCCGCGGTCGTCGCGCCCGGGTCGATGGGCGCGTACCGCTCCAGCGAGCCCCAGTCACGGTCCCAGTCGTGGTTCAGATAGGTGGGGATGGTCTCGGCGGTGAGCAGCAGCGGTATCCAGCCGAGCGGGCCGCCGCCGATGTCGTCCTGCCAGCCGTTGGTGGAGTCGGCGCCGACCCGGTCGGGCAGGATCCGGTACTCGGGGACCTCGGCGACGCCGTAGCGGTGGTCGAACGGACGCTGGCAGGGGAACGCCAGACCCACCGACCAGTCGAGCAGGACGGGGGTCGTGGAGCCGACGAGGGTGTTCAGCGTCTCGAGGCGCGGCAACCGCGGCGGGGTGACGGCCACCCACTGCTCGGGTGCCAGGTTGCCGTCCGTCACCACCAGCCGGACCGCGTCGGCATCGGCGGGGATCCGGTCGCTCGGCACCCGCAGGTTGCGCCACGAGGGGGACGGACCGATGTCGACGGGCGCGACGCGCGCCAGCGGCTCGACGTTCGAACCGCCGCCGGTTCGCCCGAACTCGAGCAGCACGTCCGCGCCCGGGGTGAGGACGCCGTCGGGGTCGACGTAGTGCACGCGGCCGGCGGCGGTGACGACCAGCAGCGGCGTGGCGTCGGTGCGTTCGGGCAGCGCGTACCAGCCGGACTCGAGGTCGGCTTCCTGCTGTGCCCCGGTGCGGTAGCTGCCGAGCACGGGGGTGCGGGCGGGGTCCAGGCCGAACGGCAGCGCGACGGTGCTGTCGTTGATGCCGGCGGTGCCGCGGCCGCCGCCGGTGCCGGCGCCGGTGGAGGTGGTGGTGCCGCCCCCGTCGGTGTCGACGGTGTTGGCGCCGCCCGTGGTGGAGATCTCCTCGTCGGCGGTGAGGTCGAGGGCGACGCCGTTCGGGGTGAAGCCGTCGGCGGTGCCGGCGCCGAGCGCATCGGCGACGTCGCCGTCGAGGGGGGTCAGGGAGGTGGCGCTGGGGTCGGTCTCGACGAGAACGTCGTCGGCGAGGCCGCAGCTGCTGCCGGTGAGGGCGGCCGCGTTCGACCGGGCGATCGAGTACGCCGGGTACTGCGCGACCGCGCCCTTGACGAGCGAGAGCACCTCGAACAGGACGACACCCGCGGCGACGACGGTCAGCGGCGCCGAGGCGATCACCTTGACCCGGCCGTTGCGGTCGGGCTTCGGGGTGGCGAACGGTTCGCGCAGGTGGAACCACGCGGCGACGGCCAGCGCGACGAGGGCCAGCGCGAGCAGGGCGGTGGAGAAGGCGCGTCCGGAGATGGACGGCGGCTTGTCCCACCACGGAATCCCGTAGCTGGACACGTACCACCAGCCGTTGGAGCCGGTGAACGCCAGCGCCAGCACGAACAGCACCCCGGCGGTGAAGAGGGCGCGGTTGCGTGCGGAGCGGATGCCGACGGCGCCGACGCCGACCGCGGCGAGCGCGGCGACGGACCCGGCCAGTCCGGCGTACACGCCGAAGTGGTGGGTCCACTTGGTCGGGGTGAGCATCATCAGCAGCAGCGACGCGAAGACGATGCCGAGGATGCGGCGCGACGGACCGAGGGCGGTACCGGGGATGCGGCCCTTGCGCAGGATCAGCATCACGCACACCACCAGGCACAGCAGCATGACGAACACGCCGAAGCGGCGACTGAGGGATCCGTCGGGGGAGACGGTCAGCAGCGCGTCCCAGCGCAGCCGTTCGTCGAACCAGGGCACGTTGGGTCCGACGGCGGAACGCACGCGGGTCGCCTCGAGCACCGAGGCGAGGGTCTGGTCGGCGAAGACGACGACGAGGACGACGGTGCCCGCGGCGAGGATGGCAGCCACGGGCGGGACGACCCCGACCAGCCGTCGTCGACCGACCAGCCGGACGACGACGGGCCGGGCTCCGGCGACGAGCGCGGCGACCGCGATGAGCCCCGTGGGACCCGCGGCGAGGGAGAAGGCGGCGAGCAGCACGGCGATCGCGGCGGGCAGCATGCGGCCGGTGGCGACGGCGCGTTCGATCGAGCACCAGGTGAGCAGGGCGCCGAGCGCGATGATGGGCTCGGGCCGCAGGCCGTTGTCGTAGGGCAGCCAGAAGGCGAGGAACACCAGGCCCGCCGTCCACAGCGCGATGCGGTTGCGGCGGACGGCGACTCCGAGCCGGGGGATGACCTCGCGGCTGATGACCATCCAGCAGGCGACGGCGGCGAGCAGGGCGGGCAGCCGCATCCACACGCTGGCGGTGGAGACCTTCGCGAGCAGGACGAGCACGTCGTAGTACCAGCCGAACGGGGCCTCGGGGACGCCGAACCATCGGTAGTAGTTGGCCATGTAGCCGGCGTCGTCGGAGGCGCGGGCCATGGTGAGGATGTAGCCGTCGTCGGAGGTGTTGGCGCCGATGACGTGCCACAGCAGCAGCGTGCCGACGACGACCGCGTCCACCGCGGTGAACCGCCACCAGTGGGCGGGCAGGACCCGGCGGGCGCGGCGGTTGTCGACGCCGTCGAGCCGGTGCAGCGCCACGAGCGACAGCAGGGTCGCAAGGAGGCAGGCGACCATCGCGACGAACTTGACGAGCGTCGGAGTGGAGGTGAACCGCGAGTCGAGGGCGGCGCGGACGGACAGCCGCTCGGCGTCCGGGCCGGAGGTGAGGGCCTCTACCGAGCCCTGCAGGTCGGAGTAGACCCCGACCATCTGCGGCCGGTGATCGCCGTCCAGCATCGCGACGTGGTGCCCGTCGTCGTGTTGCTCGAGGCCGACGATCTCGGCGGCGGTGCGGTCGGCGTTGGTGGCGACGGTGACGGCCGTGCACCGGTGCTCGTCGTCGATCGGTGCCGACACGACCACCGAGTTGCGCAGCACCACCTCCACGGTGGCGGAGCCATCGTCGGTGCCGGGGACGGTCCGGATCACGAGGGCGTTCTCGGTGGCGTCGGGGGCGCCCGGCGGCACGGTGGAGACCAGGGTGCCGCCGCCGTCGTCGAGCAGGGGGAAGGCCGAGCACGGCACGCTCGCCCGCAGTTCGAGGGGGGTGTAGGAGACGAGGGGAGCCTCGATGTTGGTCAGGTCGGTGCCCTGCGGCCAGCTGACGGTGGCGGCCTCCTGCCGGACCGGCAGGAACGGCACGGCCAGGGCGAGCACCATGCCGAGCAGTCCGGTGACCGTCGCGACGATCCTGGCCGTGCGCACGCGGGCCTTCGTATCGGCGTAAGCGGGCGTTTCGGGCGAAAGGACATCGACGGGCACAAGGATCGATGCTAGGCGAGGGAGGGCGGAGCCGGGGGTGAGCACCTCCGGTCAGGAGGCGGCCCCGTGCTCGACGGGGTCGCCCGCCAGGTCGCCGGCCAGGTCGTCGAGGGAGAGCCCGAGGACCCGGGCGAGCGCGGTGACGGTGAAGAAGGCGGGCGTGGCGATGCGACCGGTCTCGATCTTCCGGAGCGTCTCGACGGAGATGCCGGCGTCGCCGGCGACCGTGGCCATGCTGGCGGTGCCGCGCGCCGCGCGCAGACGTTCGCCGAGCCGCCGGCCGCGCTCGAGTTGGACCGGGGTCAGCGGTTCGCGCACCATGCCCGTATAGTAATACCGGTATTTCTATTGGGAGGCGACATGGTCGAACTGAAGACGCCCGGCGAGATCGAGGCGATGCGGGCCGCCGGCGCCGTGGTCGCGGACGCGCTCGCCGCCGTGCGGGCCCACGCGGCGATCGGGGTCTCCCTGACGGAACTCGACGACGTCGCCGCCGCGGTCCTCCGCGACGCCGGCGCGACCTCCCCGTTCCTCGGCTACCGCCCCGAGTGGGCTCCGTCGCCGTTCCCCGGAGTCGTGTGCGCGAGCGTCGACGACGCCGTCGTCCACGGCATTCCCGGCGGCTACCGGCTGCGTGACGGCGATCTGGTGAGCATCGACTGCGGGGCCGTGCTCGACGGCTGGTGCGGGGACGCCGCCGTGAGCTTCACCGTCGGCGCCGCCGACCGCGAGGCCCTCGCCCTGATCGCCGCGACGGAGGAGGCCCTCGCGCGCGGCATCGCCGCGGCCGTGCCGGGCAACCGCCTCGGCGACATCGGCGCGGCGATCGGCGGATACGTCCGCTCCCGCGGCTACGGCATGCTCGCCGACCACGGTGGCCACGGCATCGGCCACCGCATGCACGAGGACCCGCACGTGCCCAACGAGGGCCGGGCCGGGCGCGGGATGCGGCTGCGGCCCGGGCTGGTGCTGGCCATCGAGCCGATGCTGCACGCCGGCGGCGGCGACGACTACCGGCACGACCCGGACGGGTGGACGCTGCGCACCGCCGACGGCAGCCGGGCCGCGCACTGTGAGCACACCGTCGCGATCACCGAGGACGGCCCGGTCGTCCTCACCCACCGCTGAGGACGTATCGAGCCCCGGACGGGCCGGTCCGACCCGCGACGAAGCGACCCCGGTAGGCACTAGCATCGGCCTATGGCCAGGGCGACGGCGATCGGCGAGGCCCTGCGTGGCGCGGGCCTCCCCGACGTGCTCGACGACACCACCACCCGGGCCCTGTACTCGTCCGACGCCTCCCTCTACCGGGTGCCCCCGCAGGCGGTGGTGCGGCCCCGTGAGATCGACGAGGTCGCCACCGTGCTCGAGGTGTGCCGCCGGCACGGCATTCCGCTCACCTCGCGCGGCGGCGGAACGTCCGTCGCCGGCAACGCCGTCGGCCCCGGCGTCGTGCTCGACTTCAGCCGTCATCTCGGCCGTGTCCTGCAGATCGACCCCGAGGCCCGCACCGCGACGGTGCAGCCCGGCGTCGTCCAGTCCGACCTGCAGCGCGCGGCCGCCCCGCACGGACTGCGCTTCGGCCCCGACCCGTCCACCCACAACCGCTGCACCGTCGGCGGGATGATCGGCAACAACGCCTGCGGTGCCCGCACCCTCGGCTACGGTCGCACGTCCGACAACGTCCTCGGCCTCGAGGTGCTCACCGGCGCGGGCCGGCACCTGTCGCTGCCCGACGACGCCCCCGTCCTGGAGTCGCTGCGCCGGATCGTGCTCGACCACCTCGCCACCATCCGCACCGAGTTCGGCCGGTTCGGCCGGCAGGCGTCCGGCTACGCCCTCGAACACCTGTTGCCGGAGAACGGGTTCGACGTCCTGCGTTTCCTCGTCGGCAGCGAGGGCACGCTCGGCGTCGTCACCGAGGCGACGGTGCGGCTCGTCGCCGATCCCGCGGTGCGCGTCCTGGTGGCCCTCGGCTACCCCGACATCGCGACGGCCGGCGACGCCGCGCACGCGCTGCTCGGCTTCACCCCGACCGCGTGCGAGGGACTCGACTCGCGGATCGTCGACGTGGTGCGCGCGCGGCGCGGCCCGGCGGCGGTGCCGCCGCTGCCGCGCGGGGCGGCGTGGCTGTTCGTCGAACTGTCCGGCGACGACGCCGGCGAGGTGCTTGCCCGGGCGAAGTCTCTCGAACACGCCGTCTCGGCGGTGGATTCGCTGGTCGTGACCGATCCGGGGAAAGCCGCGCAACTGTGGCGGATCCGGGAGGACGGCGCCGGGCTGTCCGGGCGCAGCCCCGCCGGGTTGCCCGCCCACTCCGGCTGGGAGGATGCCGCAGTCCCGCCGGAGCGGGTAGGGGAGTACCTGCGCGAGTTCGAGTTGCTGCTGACCCGCTACGGCGTCACCGGCTATCCGTACGGGCACTTCGCCGACGGCTGCCTCCACATCCGCCTCGACGTGCCGCTCGAGATCCCCGGCATATTCCGCGAATTCCTCTTCGCGGCAGGCGAACTCGTGGCCTCGTTCGGAGGCTCGATGTCCGGCGAGCACGGCGACGGCCGGGCGCGCAGCGAACTGCTGCCCCTGATGTACTCGCCGACCGCGCTGCGGCTGTTCGGGGCGGTCAAGGCGGTGTTCGACCCCGAGGGCCTGCTCAATCCCGGCGTGCTCGTCGATCCCGTCCCCTCGGATCGGGACCTCAGAGTCCCGGCTGCGCAACGGGTCCAGGGCGGCCTGGCATTCCGGTACACCGGCGACGGCGGCGACTTCACGCAGGCCGTGCACCGCTGCACCGGCGTCGGCAAATGCCGCGCCGACACCGCCGGCCTCGGCGGGGTGATGTGCCCGTCGTACCTGGCGACGCGGGAGGAGAAGGATTCCACCCGCGGCCGGGCCCGGGTCCTGCAGGAGATGCTCAACGGCACTCTCGTCACCGGGTCCTGGCGCTCACCGGAGGTGCACGAGGCGCTCGAGCTGTGCCTGGCGTGCAAGGGCTGCGCCTCCGACTGTCCGACCGGTGTGGACATGGCCACCTTCAAATCCGAAGTGCTGCACCAAAGTTACCGAGGTCGCGTGCGGCCCGTCGCGCACTACACCCTCGGACGGCTGCCGCGCTGGGCGGCGCTGGCGAGCCGGGCGCCGCGCGCCGTGAACGCGCTGGGCAAGGTGCCGGGGGTGGCGGCCGCCGGGCTGACCCTCGCCGGAGTGGACCGGCGCCGCCGCGTGCCCGAGTTCGCGCCGCGCACGTTCCGGCGCTGGTTCGCAGACACGGCCGCCGAGCGTCGCACGGACGGCGAGCCCGTCCTGCTGTTCGTCGACACCTTCACCGAGTACTTCACCCCGGAGGTGGCGATCGCCGCGGTGCGGGTGCTCGAGGCCGCAGGCCGACGGGTGTGCGTGACCGACCGGCAACAGTGCTGCGGACTGACGTGGATCACCACCGGTCAGCTGGATGCCGCCCGGAAGATCTTGGGCCGCACCCTCTCCGCTCTGTTCCCCGCCGGCATGCCGATCGTGGGGCTCGAACCGTCGTGCACCGCGGTCCTGCGCTCCGACGCCGTCGAGCTGCTCGGGTTCGAGCCCGCGCGCGTCGTCGCCGAGTCGACGGTGACGCTGGCCGAGCTGCTCGGCGACTGGGAGCCGCCGTCGCTGTCCGGGACGTCGGTGGTGGCCCAACCGCACTGCCACCACCATGCCGTGATGGGGTGGGGCGCCGACGCGGCGCTGCTGCGCCGGGCCGGCGCGACGGTCACCCGGCTCGGCGGATGCTGCGGTCTCGCCGGCAACTTCGGGGTGGTGCCCGGGCACTACGACGTCTCCGTCGCCGTCGCCGGGCACCAGTTGCTGCCCGCGCTCGCCGCCGCGGGCCCGGACGACGTCGTGCTCGCCGACGGCTACTCCTGCCGCACCCAGATCGCCGACCTCACCGACCGGCAAGGGGTACACCTCGCGCAGCTGCTCGCGTCCAGGCTGTGAGCCGACGATCCACAGAGATTCCGTACCTCTACCCACCTCGATCGTCGTGGGTGTCCGGGACGCGGGTGGGCCCGGGG
>NZ_JAALEH010000128.1:0-11714 GCF_011058195.1 Rhodococcus sp. 14C212
CTCCGAAGGCGCGGGAGCGGACCTCGACCCACCCGGCGCCGGTTCGGGCGAGGACAGGACGCCGGCACTGCCCGCACCGTCCGACGAGCCGCGGCGACCGGACGAACCCGGTGACGGCGGAGCGCTCGGACCCGCGCCGGCCGGGATACCCGACACGCGGGCGGACACCCCCGCCCGACGGCCCGCGACGGCGGAACCTGCAGGTGAGAGCGGCGAAGTGCGCGCCGGGGAGGAGCCTGTCGACGGCGTGGTCCTGGCGGAGGCGGGGCCGCTGTGACCGGACCGTTCGAGCGCATCGTCGCCGAGCACCGGTCGGCGGTCGAGCGCCGGCTCGGGAACCTGCGGCGCCTCCGGGAGCCCCGTGAACTCGCCGCCGACGCGGCGCCCGTGCCGGCGCCGGCCGTCGAAGAGGCGTTCTATCGCCCGAGCAGCTGGTTGATCTGAGTGCCGAGCTCGCGGTCGATCGCGTCGGGCTCGGTGAGCACCTCGGAGCCGGGAAGCTCGGCCTCGGGGTCGGCGAACGGTGCGTAGGTCTTGTCGCCGGCGAGCCGGTACAGCAGATATCCGGTGAGCAGCGCCCGGGTGACCTTCTGGGTGTTGCGCTGGGCGCCGCCGACACCGAGGAAGGCGAGCAGGCGGCGGCCCTCGATCATGCCGTCGTCGGTGGCCTTGTGGACGGACCGCATCAGCACCTCGCCGCCCCAGGCCTGGGCCACGGCGACGGCATCGCTGCCCATCGAGCCGAGGTCTTTCTCGGCGGCGAGCACGAGCCCGGGCGCGTGCACACGCGCGGCCAGGGCCGAGGCCGGCGGTGACGTCGGTGCCGGGTAGAGCGCGGCGACGGCGGCCACGTCACGCCGGGACGCCGCGAGTACGGCAGCTCCCGCGCCCATGCCGTGGCCGACCAGGCCGAGACGGTCGGGGTGCACGCTGATCCGGCCGGTGCCCAGGCGCACGCCCACGCAGATGTCGAGGGTGGTGCCGAGGTCGGCGGCCAGGCCCAGGTGCGACGGGATCGGCCCGCGTTCGGTGCTCGGAGCGGCCACGACGATGCCCCACGAGGCGAGATGCTCGAACAGCGCCGAGTACTTGTCGAGGCCGGTCATCCAGCCGTGGCCGAACGCGACGGCGGGCAGGCCGAAGCCCTCGGCGGGGGTGTGGACGATGCCCGGCTGACCTGCGAGAGCGAGGTTGCCGCGCAGCACCGTGTGCGGTCCGCGCTTCGAGAGCCGCTGGGCCAGGGATTTCGGTTTCGCCGCCACGGCGTGAACGTTAGCCGATGATCAGCTTCGAGCGTGCCACCCGCCGGGACGTGGACGAGTTGTTACCGGCGGGTCGCGGACCAGTACCCTGCTAACCATGTGCGGAATCGTGGGGTACGTCGGGCATCGCCCGGCTCTCGATGTCGTGGTGGAGGCACTGCGGCGGATGGAGTACCGGGGCTACGACTCGGCCGGTGTGGCGGTCCTGGACGGCAGGGGCGGCCTGGCCGTCGAGCGCAAGGCGGGCCGGCTGGCCAATCTCGAGGCCGAGCTCGACGAAGTGGGGGTGGAGCACTTCGCCGGCACCACCGGCATGGGGCACACCCGGTGGGCCACGCACGGTCGTCCCACCGACCGCAATGCGCATCCGCACCGGGACGGGTCGGGGAAGGTGGCGGTGGTGCACAACGGCATCATCGAGAACTTCGCGCCGCTGCGGGTGGAACTCGAGAAGGCCGGGGTGGAGTTCGCCAGCGACACCGACACCGAGGTGGCGGTGCATCTGGTGGCCCGGGCGTATGCGGACGGGCCGACCGCGGGGGACTTCGAGGCCAGTGCGCTGTCGGTGCTGCGCCGGCTCGAGGGGGCGTTCACGCTGGTGTTCACCCACGCCGACCATCCGGGCACGATCGTCGCGGCGCGCCGGTCGACGCCGCTGGTCGTCGGCGTCGGCGACGGCGAGACGTTCGTGGCCTCGGACGTGGCCGCGTTCATCGAGCACACCCGGCACGCGGTGGAGCTGGGCCAGGACCAGGTGGTGGTGATCACCGCCGACGGGTATCAGGTGTCCGGTTTCGACGGCGGCACCGACGTGGTGACCCGTCCGTTCGAGATCGACTGGGATCTGGCGGCCGCCGAGAAGGGCGGCCACGACTACTTCATGCTCAAGGAGATCGAGGAGCAGCCCGCCGCGGTGGGCGACACGCTGCTCGGGCACTTCGCCGGCGGCCGCATCGTGCTCGACGAGCAGCGACTGTCGGATCAGGAGCTGCGCGACGTGGACAAGGTGTTCGTCGTCGCGTGTGGCAGCGCGTACCACTCGGGTCTGGTGGCCAAGTACGCGATCGAGCACTGGACGCGGTTGCCGGTGGAGGTGGAGCTGGCCAGCGAGTTCCGGTACCGGGATCCGGTGCTGGACCGGTCGACGCTGGTGGTGGCGATCTCGCAGTCCGGGGAGACCGCCGACACCCTCGAGGCGGTGCGGCACGCGAAGGATCAGAAGGCGCGGGTGCTGGCGGTGTGCAACACCAACGGCGCGCAGATCCCCCGGGAGGCCGACGCGGTGCTCTACACCCGGGCCGGCCCGGAGATCGGGGTGGCCTCGACCAAGGCGTTCCTGGCGCAGGTCGCCGCGAACTACCTGGTGGGGTTGGCGCTGGCGCAGGCCCGCGGCACCAAGTACCCGGACGAGGTGGCCCGCGAGTACGCCGATCTGGCCGCGATGCCGCACCTGATCGCGCGGGTGCTCGAGACGGTCGAGCCGGTGCGGCGCCTGGCGCGGGAGCTGGCGGCGTCGTCGACGGTGCTGTTCCTGGGCCGGCACGTGGGGTATCCGGTGGCGCTCGAGGGTGCGCTCAAGCTCAAGGAGCTGGCGTACATGCACGCCGAGGGCTTCGCCGCGGGCGAGCTCAAGCACGGCCCGATCGCGCTGATCGAGGACGGGCTGCCGGTGATCGTGGTGATGCCGTCGCCGAAGGGGCGGGCGGTGCTGCACTCGAAGCTGCTGAGCAACATCCGGGAGATCCAGGCCCGCGGTGCCCGCACCGTGGTGATCGCGGAGGAGGGCGACGAGGCGGTGCGCCCGTTCGCCGACCACCTCATCGAGATCCCCGCCGCGCCGACGTTGCTGCAGCCGCTGCTGTCGACCGTGCCGCTGCAGGTGTTCGCCGCCGAGGTCGCCCAGGCGCGCGGCTACGACGTCGACAAGCCACGCAACCTCGCCAAGTCCGTGACCGTGGAATAGCGACCCCGGCGGGAGGCCCGATGCGCAGCTACTACCCGTGCGAGCAGGTGCGGGCGGCGGAGGCGCCCCTGCTCGCCGCCCTGCCCGAGGGCACGCTGATGCGCCGCGCCGCGTTCGGGCTCGCCCGGGTCGCGGCGGCGGAACTGCGCTCGCGCACCGGCGCCGTCGCCGGTCGTGGCGTGACCCTGCTCGTCGGATCGGGCGACAACGGCGGCGACGCCCTGTGGGCGGGCGCGTTCCTGCGCCGGCGCGGGGCCGCGGTCACGGCGCTGCTCCTCGACCCCGAGCGGGCGCACCGGGCGGGACTGGCGGCGCTACGCGCCGCCGGTGGACGCGCCGGACCGGCAGATCCGGACCGGATCGGTGACCCGGACCTCGTGCTCGACGGCGTCGTCGGCATCTCGGGGCGGGGCCCGCTGCGCCCGGCCGCGGCCGCGGTGGTCGAGCAGATCACCGCCCCGATCCTGGCCGTGGACACTCCGAGCGGCGTCGACCCGGACACCGGCGCCGTCGACGGGCCGGCCGTCGCTGCGGCCGTGACCGTCACGTTCGGCGCCTACAAGCCGGTCCACGCCCTCGCGCCCACCCGGTGCGGGCGGGTCGAGCTCGTCGACATCGGCCTCGAGCTGCCGCCGCCGTGCATGGTGACGGCCGAGCCCGCCGAGATCGGAGCAATCTGGCCGGTCCCGGGCGCCGACGACGACAAGTACAGCCAGGGCGTCGTGGGCATCGTCGCGGGAAGCGCCCGGTTCCCGGGCGCCGGCGTGCTCTGCGCCGGCGGAGCGGTGGCCGCGACATCCGGCATGGTCCGCTACGCCGGCAGCGCCGCCCCCGTCGTGCTGGCCCGGTTCCCCGAGGTGGTGGCCGCGCCGTCGTTCGCCGAGGCGGGCCGCGTCCAGGCATGGGTGATCGGGCCGGGCGGCGGCACCGACCATCAGGCGGCCGACATGTTGCGCGACGTGCTGGCCACCGATCTTCCCGTCCTCGTCGATGCCGACGGGCTGACGCTGCTGTCGCGGCAGCCGGAACTGGTCCGCGGCCGACGGGCACCGACGCTGCTGACACCGCATGCCGGGGAGTTCGCGCGGCTCACCGGGCGCCGGCCCGAGCCGGACCGGGTAGCGGCCGTGCGGGCACTGGCCGCCGACTGGCGGGTGCACGTACTGCTGAAGGGCCGGTCGACGCTGATCGCGAACCCGGACGGGCACGTGTTCGTCAACGAGGCGGGCGGGTCGTGGGCGGCCACCGCCGGCGCGGGCGACGTGCTGTCCGGGATGATCGGGGCCCTGATGTCCGCGGGGATGGCCCCGGACCTCGCGGCCGCGGCGGGGGCGCGCGCCCATTCCACCGCCGCGGATCTCGCCGCTCGCGGTGGTGAGCCCGGTCGGGCCGCCCCCACTTCGGCGACCGCGATCCTGGATCGGGTGCCCGCGGCGGTGCGGAGCCTACGGGGCATGGCCGAATCGTGATCCCGACACCTGCCACCGTGCTGCGGGCCACTTCGGCCGCAGTGGCAGGATCGAGATTCATGACCACGGCCGAACCCCGACCCCGCAACCACCTCCACCACGACCTGCCGCAGGCCGAGGCGCTGATCGACCTCGACGCCGTGGCGGAGAACGTGCGGCGGCTGCGTGAGTTCGCCGGGGAGGCGGCGGTGATGGCCGTGGTCAAGGCCGACGCCTACAACCACGGTGCCGTCCCGGTGGCCCGGGCCGCGCTCGCCGCCGGCGCGCGGGAGCTGGGGGTGACGACCCTGACCGAGGCGCTCGAGCTGCGCCGCGCCGGGATCGACGCGCCCGTGCTGTCGTGGCTGCACACCGTCGACGCCGACTTCGCGCCGGCGATCGCCGCCGGCGTCGAGCTGGGGGTGTCGTCGACGCGGCATCTCGCGTCGATCGTCGCCGCGGCTCGAGAGACGGGTGTGACCGCGGTGCTCACCGCGAAGATCGACACCGGCCTCAACCGCAACGGCGTGGCACGGGACGAATGGCCGGCGTTCCTGCGGGATCTGGGCCGGGCCCGGGCGGAGGGCGCGATCCGGCTGCGCGGCGCCTTCTCCCATCTCGCTCACGCGGACGAACTCGACCACCCCGAGATCGACTGCCAGCGAGACCGGCTGCGCGAGGCCGTCGCCGATCTGAGCCGCCACGGCATGAAGCCCGAGGTGGTGCACCTGTCGAACTCGGCAGCGACCGTTACCCGCCCCGACCTGCGTTTTGACATGATCAGACCGGGTATAGCGATGTACGGGTTGTCCCCGATCCCCGAGGTCGGGGACTTCGGGTTCCGGCCCGCGATGACATTGCGAACGAGGGTGGCGCTGGTGAAGAAGGTGACTGCAGGGTCCGGGGTGTCCTACGGGCATCGCTGGGTGGCGCCCGCCGACACCACCGTGGCCCTGCTGCCGATGGGGTACGCCGACGGAATCCGGCGCAATCTCAGCGGCCGGTTCGAGGTGCAGCTCGGCGGGCGCCGCCGACCGCAGCTCGGCCGCGTGTGCATGGACCAGGTCGTGGTCGATCTCGGACCGGACGGAGGCGGAGTAAAAGAAGGCGATACCGCGTTCTTCTTCGGTGACGGTAGCCACGGCGAACCCGCCGCGCAGGAGTGGGCCGACCTACTGGACACCATCAATTACGAGGTGGTCACCGGCGTGGGCGGGCGCACCGTCCGCACCTACGTGGGTGGCGGAGGAGGCGAGCAGCGATGACGGTGTTGGGCAGTTTGGGGCTGTTGGGTGCGAGCCTGGCCACGCTCGGCTCGAGCGCGGGGCTGTACGCGGTGCGCACCGCGGGCCTGCCCGCGCACGAGATCTACGGCGAGGAAGACTTCGACGCGATGCTCGCGCTGCCCAAGCACACCGTGCGCACCGAGGACGGCGTCGACCTCGCCGTTCGGGAGGTGGGTTCGGCCCTGGCGCCGCTCACGATCGTGTTCGTGCACGGGTACTGCCTGCGCATGCAGTCCTGGCATCTGCAGATGCGTCACCTGCAGGAGCGGTGGGGCAAGGACGTGCGAATGGTCTTCTACGACCAGCGTGGTCACGGGGAATCCGCCGTGTCGACGTCGAAGTCCTGCACCATCGCCCAGCTCGGCCGCGATCTGGGCACCGTCATCGACACCGTCGCCCCCACCGGCCCGGTGGTCGTGGTCGGGCACTCGATGGGCGGGATGACGACCATCGCCCTGGCCGCACAGCGCCCGGAGCTGTTCGACGAACGCATCGTCGGGGTCGGATTGCTCGCCACCACCGCGGCCGGGCTGACCAAGACCGGCATCGGCCGCAACCTCGAGAACCCGGTGCTCGACGCGTTCCGGCACCTGGCCCGCACCGCGCCGGGCGTGGTGCAGTACGCCCGCGGGGCCGCCAAGGCGATCATCGCGCCGATCCTGCGCGCCGCGTCCTACGGGACGGTGGTCAGCCCGAAGCTGGTGGAATTCTCCGACCGGATGCTGGCGGAGACCTCGGTGCTGACCATCGTGAACTTCCTGCGCACCCTCGAACTGCACGACGAGTCCGCGGCGCTGCCGGTGCTCGGACAGGTCCCCGCCCTGGTGCTGTGCGGGGACGCCGACATGATCATCCCGTTCTCCGGCTCCGAGGAGCTCGCGGCGGCACTGCCGGACGTCGAGCTCAAGCGGGTCCGCGGCGCCGGGCACCTGGTCCAGCTCGAGTTCCCCGAGGTCGTCGTCGGTGCGCTGGACCGGCTCATCCAGCGGGGGTTCGCCCACCACGCCGGCAGGAGGCGCGCCGCAATTGGGTGACGATCGCTCCACCGGCACACGCACCGAGCAGTGTGCCGAGCTTCCCACGGTCGAGGACACCGAGGCGTTGGGCCGGCGTCTGGCAGTCGAACTGCACGCTGGTGATCTCGTCGTCCTGGACGGTCCGCTCGGTGCCGGGAAGACCGCCCTGACCCGCGGCATCGCCGCAGGCCTGGGAGTACAGGGCCGGGTCACCTCGCCGACCTTCGTCATCGCGCGCGAGCATCGACCCGGCGATCGCGCCGGCGGCGAACCCGTGGGGATGATCCACGTCGACGCCTACCGCCTCGGAGACGGACCGAGCGCCCTCGACGAACTCGATGCCCTGGACCTCGACACCGACCTGACCGCCGCCGTGGTCGTCGTGGAATGGGGTGAGGGGCTGGTCGAGACGCTGACCGACCGGCACCTGCGGGTGCGGCTGCGCCGCGAACCGGACTCGGACGTGCGCACCGCCACCTGGTCCTGGGTGGGGTGACCGCCGCGCTCGGCGGTACTCTGGATACTCGTGCTCGTTCTCGCCGTGGATACCGCCACCCCCGCCGTCACCGCAGGTCTCGTCCGGATAGACGACCGCGGTGAACCCGGGGACGTCGACATCGAGACGTTGGCCGTGCGGGTCACGGACAATCCACGCGCCCACGCCGAGGTGCTGACTCCGCAGATCCTCGACTGCCTGTCGTCCACCGGCCACACGCCGGCCGACCTCGACGCCGTCGTCGTCGGTGTCGGCCCAGGCCCGTTCACGGGCCTGCGCGTCGGCATGGCGACCGCCTCGGCCTTCGGCGACGCCCTCGGCGTGCCGGTACACGGCGTGTGCAGCCTCGACGCGATCGCGGCCGACGTCCACGGCACGGACGGCGGTGCCGATCCTGCCGCCTCCGGCGGCGGTGCCGATCCTGCCGCCTCCGGCGGCGGTGCCGACGATGACGGCGATCTGCTCGTCGTCACCGACGCCCGGCGCCGGGAGGTGTACTGGGCGCGGTACTCCGGTGGCCACCGCGTCGAGGGGCCGGGCGTGTGCAAGCCGGCGGAGCTGAAGGCGGAGCCGTCGGTGCGGATCGCCGGATCCCGCCCGCACACCGACCTGTTCGAGCTGCCCGCGCATCCGGTGACCACACCGTCGCCGGCGGGTCTGGTCGCCGTCGCCGTCGCGGACCTGCTCGCCGGGGTGGAGCCCGAGCCCCTGGTGCCCCTCTACCTGCGCCGGCCCGATGCGGTGGAGACGGCGGACCGGAAGAAGAAATGAGCACCCGCGACCCGCTTCCCCTCGTCGACGCGCTGCAGCTGTCCGACGTCGCACGGTGCGCCGAGCTGGAACGGATCCTGTTCCCCGGTGACGACCCGTGGAGCGCCGACGCGTTCCGCGCCGAGCTGGCGGCGCCGCAGAACCACTACGTCGCCGCCCGCGACGACGAAGGCCGGCTGATCGGCTACGCCGGTCTCGCCCGTCTCGGCACCGGTATTCATCCGGAGTCCGAGGTCCACACCATCGGTGTGGACCCGCAACAGCGGCGGCGTGGCGTCGGTGGCGCGCTGCTCGCCGAGCTGTTGCGGGTGGCCGACACCTGGGGCGGCCCTGTGTTCCTGGAGGTGCGCACCGACAACGACGCGGCGATCGCGCTGTACCGCCGGGAGGGTTTCGAGGTCGTCGGGACCAGGAAGCGGTACTACCAGCCGAGTGGCGCCGACGCGTACACCATGTGCCGGCCGGACCGGCGGAAGGAGTCACAGTCGTGATCGTGATGGGCATCGAGAGCTCGTGCGACGAGACGGGCGTCGGCATCGTCCGGTGGGTCGGCGACGGCACGCTCGAACTGCTCGCCGACGAGGTGGCCTCCAGCGTCGACGAACACGCCCGGTTCGGCGGCGTCGTCCCGGAGATCGCGTCCCGCGCGCACCTCGAGGCGATCGTCCCGACCATGCGACGGGCGCTCGCCGCGGCCGGGATCGACAAGCCCGATGCCGTGTGCGTGACGATCGGGCCCGGCCTCGCCGGTGCGCTGCTCGTCGGTGTCGCCGCAGCAAAGGCCTACGCGGCGGCGTGGGACGTGCCGTTCTACGCGATCAACCACCTCGGCGGGCACGTCGCGGTGGACACGATCGAGCACGGACCGATGCCGCCGTGCGTGGCGCTGCTGGTCTCCGGCGGGCACACGCATCTGCTGCACGTCGAGGACCTCGGCCGTACGCCGATCGTCGAGCTCGGCACCACGGTCGACGACGCGGCCGGCGAGGCGTTCGACAAGGTGGCGCGGCTGCTCGGGCTGGGTTTTCCGGGCGGTCCGGCGCTGGACCGGGCCGCCCAGGACGGCGACCGCACCGCGGTGGTGTTCCCGCGGGGGATGACGGGGCCGCGCGACGCCCGGCACGACTTCTCCTTCTCCGGTCTCAAGACGGCCGTCGCGCGGTTCGTCGAGGCGCGCGAGCGGGCCGGCGAGCCCGTCCCACTCGCTGACGTGGCGGCCGGTTTCCAGGAGTCGGTGGCCGACGTGCTGACGATGAAGGCGGTGCGGGCCGCGCAGGATGTGGGCGTGGACACGCTGGTCCTCGGGGGCGGGGCCACCGCCAATTCTCGCTTGCGGGCGCTCGCCGAGGAGCGCTGCGCCGCCGCGGGGATCACGCTGCGGGTTCCGCGGCCGCGGTTGTGCACCGACAACGGGGTGATGATCGCGGCGCTGGGGGCGCACCTGATCGCCGGGGGTGCGCAGCCGTCCGCGCTCACCGTCGGGACCGACCCCGGACTGCCGGTCGAGATCGCCCAGGTACCGGCCTGACCGTCCACCGCGACGGATCGGCCGGCGCGGGTCAGCCGACCGGCGACGGTTCGATGCGCAACGGGGTCGAATTCGTCGTTCCCTCCGCCGGGGCGGCGGTGGTCGAGGAGATGTCGGTCGTCGTCTCCGCGGGCGCGGACTCGGTCGTCGGTGCGGACGTCGTCGGGCTCGGAGTCGTGCTCTCGGATGGCGTCGTACCGGGCGGTGTCGGCAGCGGGACGGTCGGCAGCGGAACGCTCGGCAGGGTTCCCGGGAACTGCCACGGCCGGTCGGTGCCCGGGACCTCCGGGGGCGACTCGGGCCGGTCGGTGGTGGTCGACTCCGGCGTGCTGGGCGCCGTGGTCGTCGTCGAGGTGCTCGTCGGGGGTAGCGACCCGGTGGGGTAGGGGTCCGGCGCGGGCGTGCGTTCGTAACCGTTGTCCGGGGCTGTCGTGGTGACGGCCGCGTGGGGATCCTCGGAGGGGATCTGCGTGTGTCCGGTGTCGGGAACCGCCGCCGCAGGCTGGGTGGTGGCCTGGTCGCTGGTGCCGGCGGGGGAGACGGGCGTGTCGTCGGACGCGATCCGGTCGGTCGCGTAGCCGGCGACGAGCGCACCGACGACCAGCGCCCCGGCGAGCGCGCCGGAGACCTTGCCTCCAGGGGTGCTCGGCGTCGGCGCCGAGGCGCCCACCGGCGGATACGACGCGAGGCGTGCCGACGCGGCGAGCAGCGCGGCACCGTGGGCCGCCGCCGTGGCCGGTTCCGGCACCGTCACGGCGGTCCCCGCGAAAGCCGAGGTCACGGCTCCGGCGAGAGCCGGCATGGCCGCGGCGCCGCCGACGAGGGCGAGCATCTGCGGCCGCGGATCGGCGCCACCGCAGATACGTCGCGTGAACGCCGCGGCGGCGTCGGCGAGATCGGCCACCATCTCGTCGAGTTCGGCGCGGGTCAGGGGCACCGCGGGGCCGGCGTCACCGAGTTCGACCCTGGTGGCCGACGCGGCCCCCAGGGTCTCGAGGGCGCCCTGGCAGCGCACCGTCAGCAGGGCGGTGTCGATCGGAATGCGGCCGCGGGTGCGGCTGACCTGGCGGCGCACGTGATCGTAGACGCGGCCGCGGACGGCGTCACCCCCGACGTCCCCGGTCCGGGCCGAGCGCAGCACCGATCCGGACCGTCGGTCGACAACGGAGACGGTGAATCCCGATGCACCGAGGTCGGCGACGGCGAGGGTGTCGGCGGTGTCGACCAGGCCGGTGCTGTGCAGGTAGGCGAGGACGGCGGTCGTCTCCGGAACGAGGTGGACGATGTGGCCGTCACGTACCGCCGCGGAGCGGATCGCCTCGGCGTGCTCGGGCGTGCGGTAGGCCACCGCCACGGCGTCGGGAACGGCGTGTCCGTCGATCTGGGTGCTCATGAGGGAGAGGGCGTCGATGACGAGGTCGCCCAGATCCCCGGCCGCTTCGGGATCGGCGGCGAGAAATCGGTATTCGGTGGTGCGATCCCCGGACCCCTCGACGACGAGGGCTGAGCCCACTCCGGAAGCTCCGGTGGAAATCCCCAGCGACGTGCGCATAGTTCCCCTCCCGTGCGTGACCGGCGGACTGTGACGCGGACGAGGCCGCAAAGTCACCGAATGGTCACGCGTTCGGTCTCCGTTATCCGAACGTAACAGACGGGTGGGCACGGGCGCTCGTCCAAAACCGGCGATCCCGGTCCGTCCGGCCGCGCCGCGGGCTCGGCGCCACACCCGCGGACCGGCCGCCGGACGTCGGTGGCGAAGCCGGTTCGGTGCCGGCGTCGCCGAGGTTGTACCAGCTCGGAGCCGTTCCTCCGACTCTCGGCGCGAGTGGAGTGGCGGGGGAGTGGGCTCCTCGGGACGACTGCTGGGCGGCGGGGCCGGCCGGGAATCTCCCTCGGTACGAATAGTCACAATTCGGTCTCCTCGGTTGCGGACAGGCCCAGCTC
>NZ_JAALEH010000129.1:0-11643 GCF_011058195.1 Rhodococcus sp. 14C212
GCTCGGTCATGATCTCTCGAAAATCGCGGGGGACGGTAGCGTGGTCGAAACTACCGTGACCACCGACGCCCGCACCCCACCGACCCACGAACGGGAGGACCGCATCACCGCGCCCGACCGCACCGGCCCCACCGTCGCCGACCTCGGCGAGTTCCCCGTGATCGACCGTGCGGTCGCCGGGCGTCGCCAGCCCGCCACCACCCTCGTCGGACCGGGCCACGACGCGGCCCTCGTCGCCGCCGCCGACGGGCGCGTCGCCGTCTCCACGGACATGCTCGTCGAGGGCCGGCACTTCCGGCTCGACTGGTCCACCCCGCGCGACGTCGGGCGCAAGGCCGTCGCCCAGAACGGTGCCGACATCGCCGCGATGGGCGCGCGCCCCACTGCCTTCCTCGTCGGGCTCGGCTGCCCGCCGGACACCCCGGTCGACGTGCTCGACGGTGTCTCCGCCGGGATCGGCGAGGCCGCGGAGGCGCTCGGCGCCGGCGTCGTCGGCGGCGACCTGGTGCAGGCGTCGCAACTGATCGTCGCGGTGACCGTCCTCGGCGACCTCGACGGGCGCGCGCCGCTCCTGCGGTCTACGGCCCGGCCCGGCGACACCGTCGCGCTGGCCGGAGCCACCGGGCGCTCCGCCGCCGGGCTGGCCGTGCTCACCGCCGGCCTCGCCGGCCACCGGGACCTGGTGGCCGCCCACCGGGTGCCGGCGCCCCCGTACGCCGCGGGACCCGCGGCGGCGGCCGGCGGCGCCCACGCCGCGACCGACATCTCCGACGGCCTGCTCGCCGACCTCGGGCACATCGCCACCGCATCCGGCGTCGCGATCGACGTCTCTCGCGCGCTGCTCGATCCCGGCCCCGAGCTGCGGGCCGCCGCCGCGGAGCTCGGCGCCGACGTGTGGGAGTGGGTGCTCACCGGCGGCGAGGACCACGCCCTCGCCGCGTGCTTCCCGCCGGACGTGCCGTTGCCCGCGGGCTGGCGGCCCGTCGGCACGGTGCGCGAGGGCGGCGGCGTCACCGTCGACGGCCACGGCCGGCCGGGTCCCGGAGGCTGGCAGAGCTTCTCGAGATAGGTTTCACGGCATGGCTGTGTATGCGCTCGGCGACCGTGTGCCCGATATTCATCCCGACGCCTGGGTCCACCCCGATGCGGTGGTCATCGGCAACGTCACCCTCGGCGCCCGCGCGTCGGTGTGGCCCACCGCGGTCCTGCGCGGCGACTACGGCCGGATCGTCGTCGGCGCCGAGAGCAACATCCAGGACGGGACGATCATCCACTGCACCGCCGTCGACGCCACCGTCATCGGCGCCGGCACCGTGGTCGGCCACAACGCCCATATCGAAGGCTCCACCATCGGCGACGGCTGCCTGATCGGTTCCGGCTCGCTCGTGCTCAACGGCTCCGTCGTCGGCGACGGGGCGATCGTCGCGGCCGGCGCGCTCGTGGCCCCGCGTTTCCAGGTGCCGCCGCGGTCCATGGCGATCGGCGTACCCGCGAAGATCCGGGAGGGTCACGAGGTGCCGGAGGGCCACCTCGACGCCAACGCCAAGATGTACGCGTCGAACGCCGAGTACTACCGCGGCGCGCTGCGCAGGATCGACTGAGGGGCCGGACACCACCGATGGCCGTGCGACCCCTGCCGGAGATCGTCGAGGAAGGCTGGGCGCGGGCGCTGGCTCCCGTGGCCGCCGACATCGCCGCGATGGGCGACTTCCTGCGCGCCGAGAACGCCGCCGGGCGCGGCTACTTGCCCTCCGGCGCGAACGTGCTGCGGGCCTTCACCCAGCCGTTCGACCGGGTGAAGGTGCTCATCGTGGGCCAGGACCCGTATCCGACGCCGGGTCACGCCGTCGGACTGAGCTTCTCGGTCGCGCCGGACGTGCGTCCGGTGCCGCGCAGCCTGGCCAACATCTACCGCGAATACAGCGACGACCTCGGCCTGCCGACACCACCCAACGGCGACCTCACACCGTGGTCGGCACAGGGGGTGCTGCTGCTCAACCGCGTCCTGACGGTGCAACCCGGCCAGCCGGCGTCGCATCGGGGCAAGGGCTGGGAGAGCGTGACCGAGCAGGCGATCCGGGCGCTCGTCGCCCGCACCGCGCCGCTCGTCGCCATCCTGTGGGGCCGCGACGCGGCCACCCTCGAACCGATGCTCGGCGACGTGCCCACCGTGAAGTCGGCGCACCCGTCCCCGCTGTCGGCCTCCCGCGGATTCTTCGGGTCCCGCCCCTTCAGCCGCGCGAACGCGCTGCTGGCCGAGCAGGGCGGGGACCCGGTGGACTGGCGCCTGGCCTGAACGGGCGTGGCTCAGCCGCGGTCGATCGACTCGAAGTCGGGGCGCCGCTTCGCGACGAACGCGTCGACACCCTCGATGCCGGTGGGGCCGTTCGCGGCCGCCGCGATCGCCTCCGCCTCCGCGTCGAGCTGCTCGGACAGCGACCGCCCCGCCGACTCGGCGAGCAGTTGCCGGATGCCGGCGTAGGCGGCGGTGGGACCGTTCGCGAGGGTGCGGGCCACCCGCATCGCCTCGCCGGGCACCTCGTCGTCGGCGACGAGGCGGCTGAGCACCCCGAGCCGAACGGCCTCGTCGGCGTTCAGGACACAGTCGGTGAGGATGATCTCCCGCGCCCGGGCGACCCCGACGATGCGCGGCAGGGTCCACGACATGCCGCCGTCGGGGGTGAACCCGATCGACGGGTAGGCCGGCCGCAGCTTCGTCGAGGGGCCGCCGAGCGCGATGTCGGCGTGCAGCACGATGCTCATGCCCGCCCCCGCCGCCCAGCCCTGGACGGCGGCCACCACGGGCACGCGGGCCGCGTCGAGGGCGCGGACGAAGTCGTGGAACAGGCGTGCGACGTCGCCGACGAACTCGCCGCGGTCGGGCGCGGAGGCGAAGGCGCGGACGTCGCCGCCCGCGCAGAAGTTGGCGCCCTCACCGACGAGCAGGACGGCGCCGACCTCGGAGCCGGCGGTGCGCAGGGCCTCGATGCCCTGGGCCATGCCCGCGGGGGAGAGGGACGTGCCGCGTTCGGCGGTCGCCACGGCGATGCGCAGCACGCCGTCCTCGAGGCGGACGTGGGACAGTACTGATTCGGTCACCCGGGGCACCCTACCCGTCGCTCCGGCCGGTAGGGGGCGGGGTCACGGCGACGGTGGCGGAACACGACGAGGCCCCGGCGTCGCAACGCCGGGGCCTCGTATGCCGAACCGGGGATCAGCCGCGGACGACCTTGCCCGCCTTGAGGCAGGAGGTGCACACGTTGACCTTACGCGTGTTGCCCGGGGCAACCTGAGCGCGCACGCTCTGGATGTTCGGGTTCCAACGACGGTTGGTACGCCGGTGCGAGTGCGAGACCGACTTACCGAAGCCGGGGCTCTTGGCGCATACGTCGCAGACGGCAGCCATAGTCGCGAACTCCTTGGTGAGTAGTGGATATTTTCGTGTCTTCGTCGGCCTGCGAACACGAGAAGGCGTCCGCCATCCGTGCGAGGCAACCCTGCAAGCGTAGCGGGTGGGGGTGGCAATGGCCAAACCGGCCGTCCGACGGGCGCACCGCTACCCTTGCGTCACCGGTTGCGTGGTGGCGAAGAGGGGGAAGCAGGTGCTCGAGGTCGGGGAAGCAGTCGACGGGACCGCCCTGCGCCGATGGGTGGATCTCGGGCTGCGGGCCCTCGCCGAGCGTCGCGACGAGATCAACAGCCTCAACGTCTTCCCCGTCCCCGACGGCGACACCGGCACCAACCTGCTCGTCACCCTCCGCTCCGCGGCGGCCGAACTCGACACCGGCGCGGCGGACGCCGAGGACGTCGCCACGGTCGTCGGCGCTCTGGCGCGCGGCGCGTTCCACGGCGCCCGCGGCAACTCCGGTGTCATCCTCGCGCAGATGCTGCGGGGCCTGGCCGACGCCCTCGACGGGGCTGTGGTCGTCGACGGCGCCGCACTCGGGCGCGCCTGGCGTCACGCCGCCGACCTCGTCACCCGCGCTCTGAGCTGCCCCGCCGAGGGCACGATCGTCAGCGTGCTGCACGCGGCCGCCGACGGTGCGCACGCAGCCGGCTCCGGTTCGCTCGTGACGGTGGCGACCGCAGCGGCCGACGCCGCCGCCGAGGCCCTGCAGCGCACCACCGCCCAACTCGACGTGCTGGCCGAGGCCGGCGTCGTCGACGCAGGGGGCCTCGGTCTGCTCCTGCTGCTCGACGCGTTCGTCGAGACGGTGTCGGGCCGGCGGCCGGACCGGGCGCCGATCGCGACGTCGCGGCCCGGCGCTCCCGCCCGGCGTGGCGGGCACAACGGGCACGGACCCCGCCACGGCGGCGATCAGGACTTCGAGGTCATGTACTTCGTCGAGGGCTCCGACACCGCCCGCATGGACACCCTGCGTACCCGCCTCGACGCCCTGGGAGACTCGGTCGCCGTCGTCGGCGACGGCGCCGGCTCCTGGTCCGTGCACGTGCACTGCTGCGACGCGGGCGCCGCCGTCGAGGCCGGCCTGGAGGCCGGGCGCCTGCACCAGGTCACCGTCACGTGCTTCGCGCTGGAGGCACAGCAACGGATCGGCGTCGGCCCGGTGGCTTCCGGAGCCGGAAGCCGCTCGGTGCTCGCCGTCGTGGCCGGCGACGGGACGGCGGAGCTGTTCGAAGCCGAGGGCGCGGCGATCGTGCGGGCGGACGACCCGATCACCCGCAGGCACCTGCTCGACGCGATCCGCCGGCTGGGAAGCCGTGACGTGATGGTCCTGCCCAACGGTGCGCTGCCCGCCCAGGAACTCGTCGCGGTCGGTGCGGCGGCCCGCGACCACCGGCGCGAGGTGATGTTCCTGCCCTGCTCGTCGATGGTGCAGGGACTGGCGTCGCTCGCGGTGCACGACCCGGGTCGAGACGCCGCCGACGACGCCTTCGCGATGTCCGAAGCAGCCGCGGCGACCCGGTGGGGCTCGCTGCGCATCGCGAACGAGCGGGCCCTGACCTGGGTGGGAACGTGCGAGCCGGGGCACAGCCTGGGCCTGTCGGGCCATGATGTCGTAGTCATCGAGCATGATCTGGTGACGGCGGGAGCGTCGCTGCTCGACAAGGTGCTCGCCGCGGGCGGAGAGCTCGTGACGATGCTCGTCGGCTTCGACGCGCCCGACGGACTCGCCGAGCGGCTGACCCGGCACGTCAACGACCGCCACCCCGAGGTGGAGGTGCTGGTGTACCACGGGGGGCAGCGCAGCGACCTGCTGCAGCTCGGTGTGGAGTAACCGGCACAGGAACAGTCGGACGCCGGCCCACCGGCGTCGATCGGAGCGGAGAGGACGGCAGTGGCGACACTCGCGGACCGACTCGATCATCTTCTCGGCCGCAAGACCGCGGATGCACTCGCCGACTCGTTCGGCATGACCACCGTCGAGGACCTGCTGCGTCACTATCCCCACCGGTACGCCACCCAGGGCGCCGAGCTCGGCGACTCGCAACCGGTCGAGGGCCAGCACGTGACGATCATCGCGCGGGTGGCCAAGGCCGACGAGGTGCGGATGAAGAGCCGGCCCGGCACCCGGCTCGCCGTCGTGCTCGAATCGGACCGGCAGAAGATCGACGTGACCTTCTTCAACCCGCAGAAGGTCAAGTACAACATCAAGCCCGGGGTGCGCGGCATGTTCTCCGGCACCGTCAAGTACTTCCGCGACAAGTGGAGCCTGGCCCACCCGAGCTACATCATCCTGCCCGAGCCCCGCGGCCCCGAGATCGGTGGCGCGGCCCCGCGGCCCACCCGGGTGCGCGGCGCCGGCGCGCTCGCCGGCATGGCCCGCAGCGCCCAAGGCGACGGCGGCATCGACATGTCGATCTTCGACCGGCCCCTCATCCCGATGTATCCCGCCACCCGCGACGTCGAGTCGTGGACCGTGATGCGCTGCGTGCGGCAGATCCTCGATCAGCTCGAGACCGTCGACGACCCGCTGCCGGAGTGGGTGCGTCGCGAGCACGGCCTGATCGGGCTGGACGAGGCGCTGCGCCGCATTCACCTGCCCGACGACCGGGACGACGTCACCGCCGCCCGGGAGCGCCTGCGGTTCGACGAGGCCGCGGCGGTGCAGCTCGTCCTCGCCCGGCGCCGCCACGACGTCGCGGTGCGCACTGCCCCGGCGTGCCCGCGCCGCAGCGGCGGTATCGCCGACGAGTTCGATCGCCGGCTGCCGTTCGAACTGACCGCAGGGCAGCTCGCCGTCGCCGACGAGATCGCGGCGGACCTGGCCGGATCGCACCCGATGAACCGGCTGCTGCAGGGCGAGGTCGGCTCGGGCAAGACGATCGTGGCGCTGCGGGCGATGCTGCAGGTCATCGATGCGGGACACCAGTGCGCGCTGCTCGCGCCGACCGAGGTGCTCGCCGCCCAGCATGCGCGCTCGCTGGCGAAGATGCTCGGCGACCTCGCCGCGGCGGGCGAACTCGCCGCCCACGAGCTGGCCACCAAGGTCACCCTCGTGACGGGATCGATGAGCGCGGCCCGCAAGCGGCAGGCCCTGCTCGACATCGTGAGCGGCGACTCCGGGCTCGTCATCGGCACCCATGCGCTGATCCAGCAGGGTGTCGAGTTCTACGACCTCGGTCTCGTCGTCGTCGACGAACAGCACCGGTTCGGTGTGGAGCAGCGCGACGTGCTGCGCAACCGCGGCCGCGACGGTGCCAGCCCGCACGTGCTGGTCATGACGGCGACACCCATCCCGCGCACCATCGCGATGACCGTCCTCGGCGACCTCGAGGTGTCCACATTGCGGGAACTGCCCCGCGGCCGATCGCCCATCACCAGCCGGGTCGTGGCGGCGAAGGTGCATCCCAGCTGGGTGGCGCGCGCGTGGGAACGCATCGGCGAAGAGGTCGCGGCGGGCCGGCAGGCGTATGTGGTGTGCTCGCGCATCGGCGACGGCGACAGCGACGAGGACGCCGACCTGGTCGACGTCGACGAGGCGGAGACGGCCGGTGGGCGCGGGGGCAAGGGCAAGCCGCCCGAGACCAAGTCGGTGCTCCAGCAGTTCGAGGAGCTCGCGGGCGGACCGCTGGCCCACCTGAGGGTCGGGCTGCTGCACGGGCGACTGCCCGCGGACGAGAAGGACGCGGTGATGCGCGACTTCGCCGCCGGGGACATCGACGTGCTGGTGTGCACCACCGTCGTCGAAGTCGGCGTGGATGTGCCCAACGCGACGGTGATGGTGATCGTGGACGCCGACCGGTTCGGGGTCAGCCAGCTGCACCAGCTGCGCGGCCGGGTGGGCCGGGGCGGGCATCCGGGGCTGTGCCTGCTCCTGTCGGATTCAAAGCCCGGCGCGCCCGCCATGGCCCGCCTCGAGGCCGTCGCCGCGACCACCGACGGATTCGCGCTCGCCCAGCTGGACCTGCAGCAGCGCCGCGAGGGCGACGTGCTCGGCGTCGCCCAGTCGGGGACCACCTCGACGCTGCGGATGCTCTCGCTCGTCGACGACGTCGAGGTCATCGCGGCCGCGCAGGCCTTCGCGCGCGCCGTGACCGACCGCGATCCGCGGCTCGAGGAACACCCCGGTCTGGCCCGCATGGTGTCGGCCGCGCTCGATACCGAACGGGTCGCGTACCTCGAGAAGTCGTGAGGTTACATTCCCCGCACGTCGGGTGCGGCGCCGTCGTGAGGTGACGCCCGACGCACCCGCGACGTTTCCGGCACGTTAAAGATCCCTCGACCTGCATCGTTTCAGTCGGGCAAAGACGTGCATCCGTCCCACGATCTGGGATGCGGACGCCGAACGGAGTGTTACGTCGCGGTACCGTCGTCCAATGTTCTCCAAAGTGCTTGTCGCCAACCGAGGCGAGATCGCGATCCGCGCGTTCCGTGCCGCCTACGAACTGGGTGCCGGGACCGTCGCGGTGTTTCCGTACGAGGACCGCAATTCCCTGCACCGGCTCAAGGCCGACGAGGCCTACCAGATCGGGGAGCAGGGACATCCGGTCCGTGCGTACCTGTCCGTGGCGGAGATCGTCGCCGCCGCGAAGAAGGCCGGCGCCGACGCGGTCTACCCCGGCTACGGTTTCCTGTCCGAGAACCCGGACCTGGCGGCGGCGTGCGCGGCGGAAGGCATCACCTTCATCGGTCCGTCGGCGCATGTGCTGGAGCTGACCGGGAACAAGGCCCGGGCGATCGCGGCGGCCAGGGCGGCGGGTCTGCCGGTGCTGGCGTCGTCGGAGCCGTCCGCCGATCTCGAGCAGCTGCTCGCGGCGGCCGAGTCCATGGAGTTCCCGATCTTCGTCAAGGCCGTCGCCGGCGGCGGCGGACGCGGCATGCGGCGCGTGGCCGAGCGCAGCCAGCTGCGCGAGGCGATCGAGGCGGCGTCCCGGGAGGCGGACGCGGCGTTCGGCGATCCCACGGTGTTCCTCGAGCAGGCCGTGGTCGATCCCCGGCACATCGAGGTGCAGATCCTGGCCGACGGCCAGGGCAATGTGATGCACCTGTTCGAGCGGGACTGCTCGCTGCAGCGCCGCCACCAGAAGGTCATCGAGCTGGCCCCGGCACCGAATCTCGCCTCCGAGCTGCGCGAGCGGATCTGCGCGGACGCCGTCGCGTTCGCGAAGGAGATCGGTTACAGCTGCGCCGGCACCGTCGAATTCCTCCTCGATTCCCGCGGCAACCACGTCTTCATCGAGATGAACCCGCGCATCCAGGTCGAGCACACGGTCACCGAGGAGATCACCGACGTCGACCTCGTGCAGGCGCAGATGCGCATCGCCTCCGGCGAGTCGCTGACCGACCTGGGCCTGTCGCAGGACAAGGTCGCGATCCGCGGGGCGGCGCTGCAGTGCCGCATCACCACCGAGGATCCGGCCAACGGCTTCCGGCCCGATACCGGCCGCATCAGCGCCTACCGGACCCCGGGCGGCGCCGGCATCCGTCTCGACGGCGGCACCTCCGTCGGCGCCGAGGTCTCCGCCCACTTCGATTCGATGCTGGTCAAGCTCACGGCCCGCGGCCGCGACCTGCCCACGGCCGTCGCCCGCGCCCGCCGTGCGGTCACCGAGTTCCGTATCCGCGGCGTGTCGACGAACATCCCCTTCCTGCAGGCCGTGCTCGACGACCCGGACTTCCGGGCCGGGCACGTCACCACGTCGTTCATCGACGAGCGGCCGCAGCTGCTGACCGCCAAGACCTCCGCGGATCGCGGCACGAAGATCGTCGAGTACCTCGCCGACGTGACGGTGAACAAGCCGCACGGCGAGCGCCCGACGACGGTGTACCCGCACGACAAGCTGCCGAAGATCGACCTCGACGTCGCTCCGCCGGAGGGTTCGCGGCAGCGGCTGCTCGCCCTCGGCCCGGACGGCTTCGCGAAGGCGCTGCGCGAACAGAAGGCCCTCGCCGTCACCGACACCACCTTCCGCGACGCGCACCAGTCGCTGCTCGCGACGCGCGTGCGCAGCAAGGACCTGCTCACCGTCGCCGGCCACGTCGCGCGGATGACCCCGCAGCTGCTGTCGATCGAGGCGTGGGGCGGCGCCACCTACGACGTCGCGCTGCGGTTCCTGCACGAGGACCCGTGGGAGCGTCTGGCGGCGCTGCGGGAGGCGATCCCGAACATCAACCTGCAGATGCTGCTGCGCGGACGCAACACGGTCGGCTACACCCCGTACCCGGAGATGGTCACCCGCGCGTTCGTGCGGGAGGCCACCGACACCGGCATCGACATCTTCCGCATCTTCGACGCGCTGAACAACGTCGACCAGATGCGGCCGGCGATCGACGCGGTCCGCGAGACCGGCACGGCCCTGGCCGAGGTCGCGATGTCCTACACGGGGGACCTGTCCGATCCCGGCGAGACGCTCTACACCCTCGACTACTACCTGCGCCTGGCGGAGCAGATCGTCGAGGCCGGCGCCCATGTGCTGGCGATCAAGGACATGGCCGGGCTGCTGCGCGCACCCGCGGCCGCCACCCTGGTCTCGGCGCTGCGCAGCAACTTCGACCTGCCGGTGCACGTGCACACGCACGACACCCCCGGCGGTCAGCTCGCGACGTACCTCGCGGCGTGGCAGGCCGGCGCCGACGCCGTCGACGGCGCCTCCGCCGCGCTGGCGGGCACCACCAGCCAGCCCGCGCTGTCGGCGATCGTCGCCGCGGCGGCGCACTCGGAGTACGACACCGGTCTGGACCTGCAGGCCGTGTGCGACCTCGAGCCGTACTGGGAGGCGCTGCGCAAGGTGTACGCGCCGTTCGAGTCCGGACTGCCCGCCCCCACGGGCCGCGTGTACACCCACGAGATCCCCGGCGGGCAGCTGTCGAACCTGCGGCAGCAGGCCATCGCGCTGGGGCTGGGCGACCGGTTCGAGGAGGTCGAGGCCAAGTACGCCGCGGCCGACCGGATGCTCGGCCGGCTGGTCAAGGTCACTCCCTCCTCGAAGGTTGTCGGTGACCTCGCCCTGCACCTGGTGGGTTCCGGCGTCGCCAGCGACGAGTTCGCGGCCGACCCGGCCCGCTACGACATCCCGGACTCGGTGATCGGGTTCCTGCGCGGCGAGCTCGGCACCCCGCCCGGCGGGTGGCCCGAGCCGTTCCGCTCCAAGGCCCTCGAGGGCCGCGGTGCCCCCAAGCCCGAGGTGCCGCTGACCTCCGAGGAGGAGAAAGCGCTCGACGACACCTCCAGCGAGCGGCGCGCCACCTTGAACCGGCTGCTGTTCCCCGGCCCGACCCAGGCGTTCCTCGAGCACCGGGACCGCTACGGCGACACCTCGGAGTTGTCGGCCAACCAGTTCTTCTACGGTCTGCGCCGCGGTGAGGAACACCGGGTGCGCCTGGACAAGGGGGTCGAGCTGCTGATCGGGCTCGAGGCAATCTCCGAGCCGGACGAGCGCGGCTTCCGGACCGTGATGTGCATCCTCAACGGGCAGCTGCGCCCGGTGTCGGTGCGCGACAAGTCCGTCGCCAGCGAGGTTCCGGCCGCGGAGAAGGCCGACCGCAACAACCCCGGGCACGTCGCCGCGCCGTTCGCCGGCGCCGTGACCCTCCTCGTCGCCGAAGGCGACCGCGTCGCCGCCGGCGACACCGTCGCCACCATCGAGGCGATGAAGATGGAGGCCGCGATCACCGCTCCGCGCGGCGGCGTGGTCACCCGCGTCGCCCTCGCCGGCGTGTCCCAGGTGGAGGGCGGCGACCTGCTGGTCGTCGTGTCCACCGAGGAGAGCGCGGAGTGATCGGACGGTTCTCCGGGACGGTGCGATGACCCGGATCGTGGCCGGCCGGGCCGGGGGGCGGCGCCTGAAGGTGCCGCCCCGCGGGACCCGGCCCACCTCGGAGCGGGTCCGTGAGGCGCTGTTCAGTTCGCTCACGGCCCGGATGGAGCTCGACGACGCGTCGGTACTGGACCTGTACGCCGGCTCCGGCGCGCTCGGGCTCGAGGCGCTGTCCCGGGGCGCCGCCCACGCCCTGCTCGTCGAGTCCGACGCGCAGGCCGCCGCCGTGATCCGCCGCAACATCACCGAACTCGGCCTGCCGGCGGTGCTGCGGGCTGCGCCGGTCGCCGCCGTGCTCGGCGGTGCCCCGGACCGGGTCTACGACCTCGTCCTCGCCGATCCGCCGTACGCGGTGACCGAGCAGGCCGTGTCCGCGATGCTCACCGCCCTCGTCGACGGGGGCTGGGTGGGGGAGGGTTC